>JAJDXU010000071.1 GCA_022823105.1 Dehalococcoidia bacterium | reverse complement strand
CCCTGCAAGCCCTCGCCAGGATCGACTCTCCCAGCATCTGCAACGCCATCGAGGGGTTCAACTTCCGGCCCAAGAACTCCGGCTTCATGCTGCCTGAAATCAAGACCGTGTTTCAGGACTTCCCGCCCATCGTCGGCTATGCCGTAACCGGCGTGATCTCCGCCAACCGTCCCGAGGGACGCAGCGTGCCTCGCGAGGACTGGTGGGACCTGATCGTCTCGGTGCCGGAGCCGCGCTTCATCGTGCTGCACGACATCGACAACCCGCCGCTGGGCGCGTACTGGGGCGAGGTGCAGTCAAACATCCACAAGGCGCTGGGAGCCGTGGCCGTCGCCACCGACGGAACCGTGCGCGACCTGGACGAAGTGCGTGAGTTGGGATTCCAGTTCTTTGCCAAGGAAGTGTCGGTTTCCCATGCCTACGTGCACATGGTGGACATGGGGATACCCATCGACGTGGGTGGACTGACGGTGTCGACCGGCGACCTGCTGCACGGCGACAAGCACGGCGTGACCAACATCCCGTTCGAGTTGGCCGATCAGATCCCCGACATGGTGGCGACCATCGCCGACTATGAACAGAAGACCATCAGCCTGTGCCAGTCGCCCGACTTCTCACTGGAAGCCCTCAAGGAAGTCGCCAAGATTACCCGACCCTACTGACCGCCGAGCCGTATAACATGTCAGCACGCAGAATACTCGCCCTCAGCATCATTTCCGCCCTCGCCGCGCTGCTTGTGGCCGGATGCGGATTCATTCCAAACTCCGCCGCCGGCGAACCCACCGAACCCGCTGCCCCAACCGTCCCTGTGGTCCCCGCGACTGCGGTTCCCCAGGCGACCCCCATCACCGACACCGGCGCGGCGTCCTCGGAGTCGGGCGCATCCACACCCGAGGTCATGGTGAACCAGGGGCAGTCCGTCAAGCAATGGTCTTCGCCACCGTCGATGACCATCGACCTCAGCTCGTCGTATACGGCCGTGCTGAACACGACGGCGGGCGCGATAACCATCGAGTTGCTGCCGGAGGAAGCGCCCAACACGGTGAACAACTTCGTGTTCCTGGCCCGACAGGGGTTTTATGACAACGTGATCTTCCACCGGACCATCGACGGATTCATGATCCAGGGTGGTGACCCGACGGGCACCGGCGGCGGCGGCCCCGGGTACAGGTTCGCCGACGAGCCGGTGCAGCGCCCGTACTCCCGTGGCGTGCTGGCGATGGCGAACGCTGGGCCCAACACCAACGGCAGCCAGTTTTTCATCATGCACGCCGACTATGGGCTGCCTCCCAACTACACGATATTCGGGCAGGCCGTGGCCGGCCTGGAGACCATCGACACCATCGCCACGGCTCCCACCCAGCCGGGAGGCGAAGGTTCAACTCCCGTCAACCCGGTGGTCATCCAGTCGGTGGAAATTATCGGTCCGTAGAGTCCGGGGGCAAACCAACATGGCTTTTGAAACTCTGCTCTACGACGAGCGGGACGGCATCGGCTACCTCACGCTGAACCGCCCCGAGAAGCTCAACGCCCTCAGTCCGACGCTGATTTCCGAATTCCGCGAGGCGATGGAGGCCATCGAGGCCAACCCGGACGTGCGGGTGGTGATCCTGACCGGAGCCGGCCGGGCGTTTTCCGCCGGTTTCGACATCGAGAGCGAGGCCAGCGGACCCTCGGGCGAGCCGCTGTCGGTGGATGGAAGGCGTTCGCGGCTGAAGCACAACATCGAGACCTTCCTGATGGTGTGGAACCTGAGCAAGCCGGTGATTGCCGCCGTCAACGGGTATGCGTTGGGCGGCGCGTGCGAGCTGGTGCAGGTGTGCGACGTGAAGATCGCGTCGGACCGGGCGATGCTGGGCGAGCCGGAAATCCGTTTGGGCTACGGCGCGCCGTTCCTGATCACGCCCTACTCGCTGAACCTGGCGTTAGCCAAGGAGATGATGCTCACCGGCGACATCATCGACGCCCACGAGGCGGCGCGCATCGGCATGGTGAACCGCGTCGTGCCCCATGGCGACCTGATGGCTGAATGCGAACGGGTGGCGCAGAAGATGCGGGGCGTCTCGGCCATCGGCATCAAGACCACCAAGCTGTCGGTGAACCGGGCGTTGGAATCGGCTGGGTTCCTGTCGGCGCTGAACCACAACCTGGAGCTGATGACGCAGTTCGATACCGCGGACACGCCCGAGCACGCGGAGTTCGCGCGCATACGGGAGGAGAGTGGGCTTCGGGCCGCGTTGGAGTGGAGCCGGTCGCGGTTTCCTGATTAGGTGTCCTGGGCGTCCCCGTTGCGCCCGTTACTCCGCTCGGTCAAGCGGACGATGGTGTCGAGGAGGGCCTGCTGGGCTGCGATATTCTGGCGGCGTTCCTCGCGGATTCCTTCACGGAGTTCGTGAAACAGTCAACCGGCAAGCGATAGATATACTCCCACGCGGCGCTGGTCTGACGGACTGCTTCCTGACGCAACTTCGTCAGACAATAGAGATCCTCGTCGTTACGATTTCGTAATGCTGCGAGTTTTTGCTCCGCCGACAGTCGGGCTTCGCGTTCCCTATCGCGCATTTCACGCAGTTGCCTGAGCATCGCTGGTCAATTACCGGATGGGTCTTCGAGCCGGCCGTTTCTCTGCTGGGTGAGTTGCAAGATGGCGTCCAACAGCGCCTGCTGAGTAGCAGCGTTCTGCCTACGTTCCTCGCGGAATTCGCCGACCATCTCCGCCACCATCTGGAGAGCGGCGTCGCGCGCTTCGTTCGCCTGCTGGATGGTCTCATCAACCCGCTTACGCTCCGCCGCCAGCTGCTGCTCCGCCTGCTGGCGAGCCTCACGTTCCTCGTTCAGCATTCTACGCATCATAAATTTGTCATAGCCCCCTTTGAGAGCGCCCACGGCCAGCGCGGCGCCCCCGAATTGCAGCAGGATTTCGACGGTTATGTAGCGGGCAATGATGCCCGGGTTGCATAGTCCGTTGGCTGTGGCGGCAGCCGTACAAGGGGCCTTGGTGATATACCATATCGTCCATACAACTGCCGCCGTGGTCAAGCCCAGCAGAATTGGAGCAGCCCAATCCTCCACAAAATCGCTGACCCGTTGGCGAGCCTGGTTCCACACGTAACGCTAGCCGCCGCGGTTCACCTCCACGCCGGCCAGTTTCTCGATGAAGTGCAGGATGGCCGCATGGTCGGCCTCCTGCTCGCCGTCGTTGATGAGGGAGCCGAGCATCTGCTGAACCAGGGCGGTCACGGGCAGAGGCACGTTGAGTTCGCCGGCGGTCTGCAGGACGTTGCGCAGGTCTTTCTGGTGCAGGCGGATGCGGAAACCGGCGCGGAAGTTGCGGTCCAGCATCATGGGGGCCTTGGCTTCCATGACCGCGCTGCCGGCCAGGCCGCCGCGGATGGCGTTGAACACCCGCTCTGGGTCGACGCCGGCCTTCTGGGCCAGCACCATCGCCTCGCTGAGGGCCTCGATGTTGGCGGCGACGATAATCTGATTGGCCAGCTTGGTGATGTTGCCGGCTCCCACGTCGCCGGTGAGCACCACGTTGCCACCCATCACGTCCAGCATAGCCTTGGAATCGTTGAACACCGCCTCGTCGCCGCCCACCATGACGGCCAGCGTGCCGGCGATGGCTCCCGGTTCGCCGCCGCTGACCGGCGCGTCCAGGAACTTCACGCCCTTCTCGTCGCACGCCTCGCCGATCTTCTGGGACATGGACGGAGCGATGCTGCTCATATCGATGATCACCGAGCCGGGCTCTGCTCCCTCCAGCACCCCCTCGGGGCCCAGGATGGCTCGTTCGGAGTCTGCCGAGTCGGGGAGCATGGTGATGGTGCGGACATTGCCTGCCGCCGCGCCCGCCGGTGAAGACGCTGCCGTCGCGCCTTCCGTGGCCAGTTCCTCCACCGGCTCGCCGACGATGTCATAGACCGTGAGCTCATAGCCGGCGGCCATCAGGTTGCGGGCCATCGGCTTGCCCATGATTCCCAGCCCGACGAATCCAATCCGCTCTGCCATTGTGTTTCCTCCGTTGCCAGGCGGTAGTCTGTCCGGCTGGCTGTTGCCCTAGGAATTTACCATACCGCCGGCCTAGCGACCACCGAACCGAAGCACGAGGGCCGAGTCGACCGCCGCATCCGTGGCGCCTGTCGTGGCGCCGGCGACATCGCCGAGGGAGGCCGCCGAAACCGACGGCTGCGCGGACAGGTTGGCAATCAAATCCGTCGGCGTCGCGGCGGGAACGCCGGATGCCACCAAGGTGAGCGCGGCGTCCCGCCACGTCCCGGCGTGGTCGGCGCCCAGGACCGCCACGGCCCGGCCCGATACGGAGAGGTCGGTCACATCGCCAAGACGTTCGATGGAGCCGCAGATTGCGGACAACGGAGAGAGGCCGGCCTGATCCAGCGCGAGACGATAGTACCCGGGCGCCGGAATGAGTGCGACCGTTCCGATGGCGGCCTCAACCTCATCCAGCAGGTCCGGCGCAGACTCCGACGGATCGCCCAGCGTGACCACCATCGACCACAGGCCGGCGCGGATGTCCCGCACCAGGCGGTTGACCAGTTCGGCCCGGTTGTCGGGGCGCAGCGGCAGCTCCACCGAGCGTATCCAGCGGCGGGCTACCGACAGGGTGGCCGGCGATCCGATGACATAGTCGGCGTTGGCGAGCATCTCGCGGGTCTGCATGGGTACGGCTGCGGGATCGCCCTGGCCCAGGCCGGCGACGGTAACGGCGCGTTCCGCCGAGCGGAAGGCGGCGACGAATTTGCGGGTTTCGACCACCTGGCGGGCGTGGTTGCCCTCGTGTCCCGAGGTGCGTTCGATCAGGTCCAACAGCGACAGGGCGGGAAAGTTGTTCTCGGGGTTGTAGGGCGTGGCCGGCAGGTCGAGCTGCGCGGGGGTCAGGCCGGCAATCAGAGTGCGGAACCGTTGGTAGTTGGCCTCTAGACGCGCCACGTCGGCGGCGATGCGATCGTCGCGGGCATCGAAGGGCGGCAGCATCTCCCGCTCGCCCGAGGCGATCTCCTCCAGCGCCTGCACGAAGTTCTCGGTGAGCAGGTGCTGCATCACCTCCCACACCGACCAGCGGGAGCCGAGGAACGCCTCCGCCTGGCCCACGCCGTCCAGCGCCTCGATGAGCGCGGCGTGTCCCTCATCCAGCCGTTGGAGGGCGCGTTGCTGGCGTTCGGCTGAGGAGAGATTGGCGTCGTTTGATGGTGGGTCGTGGGAAACCATTGCAAATCACCTACGGATATTGGTGCTCATTGTGCCGGGACATTATGGCACACGTCCCTCTCACCCTACGGGGTCTCCATCGGTTATCATGGAACATGGGTCTATTGCACAACACCGTCGCTACAAACGTGCGCTCCGGGCAGAACCTGTCGGTCGCCCGCGTGCAGCGTGAAATTGCGCGGCTGCGGGAAGCCGAGGGATCCGGCGTCGCCGCCTCAACCCTGCATGTGCCGGCCACCGGCAGCAACGACGACGCCACGATCGCGTCGCTGGCCAGGCATGAGGACGGGCCGGCCTGGATCGATGCCCTGGAGCGGGCCAGCAACCAGTTGCTGCGCTCGTCGACGGGCCTGGTAGCTTTCCGGAGCGGGAACACAGGGTTGGCCCTGATGCCGCCGTTCCCGATGGATTCCATCGGCCTGGAGTCAGGCATCCGCGCCGAGCCTTTGAGCGCCCTGCTGGCGTCCGAGTTCACGGTTGGCGTTGCGCTGGTGCGGCTGGGCCGGTACGCCATCGCCGTGTACGAGGGGCAACGGCTGGCGGTCTCCAAGACGGACACGCGCTACGTGAAAAGCAAACACCACGCCGGCGGCACGTCGCAGCAGCGGTTCCGCCGCGTGCGCGAGAACCAGATCCATCGCCTGTACGTCGAGGCGGCCGGCGTGCTGGAGCGGCAGTGGCGTCCGTGGCGCGACCGGCTGGACTACGTGGCGCTGGGCGGCGAGGCGGCGACGGTCAACGGGTTCGTCAGGGAGTGCGACACGCTGGCCCGCCTGTCGTCCATCACCCTGCAGCGGCGACTCGACGTGCGGGAACCCAACCGGGCGTCCCTG
>JAJDXU010000100.1 GCA_022823105.1 Dehalococcoidia bacterium | reverse complement strand
CCTCGTAGTCGTGGCTGTACTTGTACCCCGCACCGTATCCCATCCCTCGCATCAGGCCCGTAACCGCGTTCCGCAGATGCAGCGGCACCGGCTCGTGGGGCGCGTTGCGCACGTCCTCCATCGCCCTTTCCAGCGCCATGTACGCCGCGTTGCTCTTGGGCGACGTCGCCAGGTACACCGTCGCCTCGGCCAGCGGGATGCGGCCCTCCGGCAACCCCACGAAATGCACTGCCTGCTGGGCGGCCACCGCCACCGGCAGCGCTCCCGGGTTCGCGAGACCGATATCCTCCGCAGCCAGGATCACCAGCCGCCGGGCGATGAACATCGGGTCCTCTCCCGACTCCAGCATCCGAGCCAGCCAGTAAAGCGCCCCGTCCGGCGACGACCCGCGCACCGACTTGATGAACGCCGAGATCGTGTCGTAGTGGCTGTCTCCCGCCTTGTCGTACATCGGCGTGCGCCGTTGCAGCGCATCGGAAACCGCCTCCACCGTGAGTTCCCGCAGCCCGTCGTCCCCCGGTTCGCACGCCACCGTCGCCATCTCCAGCGCATTCAAAGCGACCCGGGCGTCTCCGTTGGCGATGTTCACCAGGTGCGCCAGGGCGTCCGCATCCAACCGTGGATGCAGCATCCCCAATCCGCGCTCTTCATCCGCCAGCGCCCGCTTCACTATCGCCTCCACATCCTCCGGTTCCAGCGCGGCCAGGGTGAATACCCGGCACCGCGACAGCAGCGGCGCGTTCACCTCAAACGACGGGTTTTCCGTGGTCGCGCCGATGAATACGACCGTGCCGTCCTCCACGTGCGGCAGGATCACGTCCTGCTGCGCCTTGTTGAACCGGTGGATCTCATCCACGAACAGGATGGTCGGCTGCCGGTAGAACGACCGGCGTTCCTGCGCCCCGGCGACCGCCTTGCGCAGGTCGGCCACGCCGGCTGAAACCGCCGACACCGGCTCGAAATACGCCTGCGTAACCGTCGCGATCAGTCGCGCCAGCGTGGTCTTCCCGGATCCAGGCGGCCCCCAGAACAGGATCGACGGGATCCGGTCGTTGGCGATCGACCGCCGAAGCACCTTGTCCTCGCCCAGGATGTGCTCCTGCCCCACAAACTCATCAAACGTGGCCGGCCTCATCCGCTCCGCCAGCGGCGCAGTCTCTCTGGCATACCGCTGCTCGCCGTGCTCAAACAGCGATCCGGTGTTTGCCCTCCCGGTCATGGCCGATCATCCGGACTGCGCAGTCAGCCGCCGCCATTGAAATGCGGCATCACTTCCTCGGCGAACAATTGCATCGAGCGTCCAACCTCTTCGTTGCTCAGCATGCCCCCGATGTTGAACCAGCACATGAACTCCTGCGGGTTGTACAACTCCCGGAACCCTTCCAGCCGCTCGATGACCTGCGCCGGCGTGCCAATCGCGCCCAGCTCGTTGTATAGGTCCTCGTACTCAATCTGGAAAGCGCGCCCGGAGCCACGCGAGTTGTTCTGCATGCTGCGCAGCGTCCCCAGGTAGTTGTTCACCGTCGGAGCGAAGCCCGCCTTGGCCGACTCCGCGGTCTCGCCCACATACACCGGCACGTTCACCACCACCTTCACGTCCGACTCGTCGTGCCCGTGCTCGGCCAGCGTCTCCCGATACGCCGCCAACCCTTCGCTGACGCCCTGCACGGTGATGATCAACGGCGTCACCAGGATGCTGTGCCCCAGGCTCCCAACCAGCGGGAATGTGTCCGCCCCGTTGGACGCGATGTACACCGGCGGATACGGCTGCTGTATGGGCCTCGGCTCCAGCCGAATACCTTCCGCCTGGTAAAACTGCCCGTGATAGTCCAGCTCGTCCTCCGTCCACGCCCGCAGCGCCAGGTCAAGCCCCTCCACAAACCGGTCGTTCCGCTCCTCGATGGGAATCCCGTAGCCCCGGTAGTGGTTGGGGTTGGACCCCCTCCCGATGCCGAAAACTGCGCGTCCACCCGACAGCACGTCCAGCGTCGCCACCTCCTCTGCGATCCTCAGCGGATGATGCAGCGGCAGCAGGTTCACCGCCGTGCCCAGCATGATCCGCTCCGTAGTCTGCGACAGCGCCGAAGCCATCAGCAACGGCGCCGGCATCACCGAAAACCGGCGCGCAAAGTGCAGCTCCGCCAGCCACGCCATGTCGTAGCCCAGCTTATCCGCCAACTGCACCTGCGCCATCGCGTCGGCATATCGTCCGGCGGGAGTCTGGTCCTCGCCGCACGGTATCTGGTAGAAAACGCCGAATTGCATAATTTGCTACTCCCCAGCGGATTGAGCCGGCTCCCAAAATGCCCTACGGAACCGTTGCGGAAGTTTGCCACCCAAGGCCGTGTCCAATTTCTTTGAACGCATCCCACTTGTTTGCCGGACAAAACCAAGTTGCCCTCAACTGAGTCGCGACCCATGTGTCGTGGTTCTGTAGGTGCCAGTTCGTCAAGTATGTCGCCATAGAATCAGTGATCACCGAGGGAACCCCGACGCACTCTTCCCCAAAGGCGCGGCCTGCTTTGTACCCGACCTTCCCTGCTTTCCTGACCGACCACTTCACCACAAGGCTTTCGAGCATCATGGAGAGCAGACTCGATGGCGTTCAAGCCGGGGCGCCGTCTTTGTCACCCGGCATCGGCTCGTCAAAAGGCTCGCCCCGCGCCGCGGCTTGATCCCGGCGTTGGACCCACTCCCGCCAACGCCGATTGCTGCGCTCCTCCCCAATCTCTATTCCTTCCTCCCTGCCTTGCTCCCGACCTCGGCGGAACACACGTTTCTCAAAAATCCCTGCCAATACCATTCTTATCGCCTCCATGACCGGCCACGTCGCGGCTAGCGCCCAAGCCGCTATCGAGCCTCCGTCGTCGAAAACATCCTCGACTAATAGTTGCCACCCTATGGGACCTCGATTATTCGCGATCAGTAGCGCATCAACGACAATGGTAATCGTGATGGCTAGATAGAAAGAAACGAATGCCTGTGCTGCCCTCTCGGGTGGCACGCTCGGTATCCCGATCCATCCGGCGCGATCATCCTGATCTCGTGCCACCACGCCCCCATTATAGCGGTATGTTGCCGTGCTTTTTCGCCGGCAGCGTGTCCCGCTTGTTCTGCAGCATCTCCAGCGCCCGTATGACCGTCGGCCGCGTCGCCGCCGGGTCAATCACATCGTCCAGATACCCCCGGTTCGCCGCCACGTATGGGTTGGTGAACCTGTCCTGGTAATCGGCGATCAATTCCGCACGCCGCGCATCCGGATCCTCCGCGTTCCCGATCTCCTCCCGGTAGATTATGTTCACCGCTCCGTCCGGCCCCATCACGGCGATCTCGGCGCTCGGCCATGCCAGGTTCACATCCGACCGCAGGTGCTTGCTGCTCATCACGATGTACGCCCCGCCGTACGCCTTCCGCGTGATCAGCGCCACCTTGGGCACCGTGGCCTCCGCGTAGGCATAGATCAGCTTGGCCCCGTGCCGGATGATCCCCCCGTACTCCTGCTCCGTCCCCGGCATGAACCCCGGCACGTCCACCAGCGTCACCAGCGGAATGTTGAAGCAGTCGCAGAACCTGACGAACCGCGACGCCTTCGCCGACGCGTTGATGTCCAGCACCCCCGCCAGGAAAGCCGGCTGATTGCCCACCAGGCCAACGGTCCGGCCGGCCATGCGCCCGAATCCGACCACCACATTGGGCGCGTATCCGGCCTGCACCTCCATGAAGTCCTCGTCGTCCACCATGTGGTAGATGACCTCACGTATGTCATAAGGCCGGTTCGGCTCCGCCGGCACGATGCCCCGCAGCGCCTCATCCGTACGATCGGCCGGATCGGCCGTCCGGTACGCCGGCGGATCGTCCAGGTTGTTCAACGGCAGGAAAGAGATCAGCCGCCGCAACTCCTCCAGGCACTCCTCCTCCGAATCGGCCACAAAATGCGCCACCCCGCTCCGACCTGCGTGAGCGTCCGCTCCGCCCAACTGCTCGTGGGTAACGTCCTCACCCGTAACCGCCCGCACCACGTCCGGCCCGGTGATGTA
>JAJDXU010000375.1 GCA_022823105.1 Dehalococcoidia bacterium | reverse complement strand
CCCAGGGCCAGCAACGCGGGGAATATGGCAACGGTGGGATGGCCGAACCCTCCGAAGTCGTCATAGTCCAGGGCGTGCCCCATGGTGCCATTGACGAGAGCCGCGTTCAGCGCCGAAGTTCGCTCACCGGTCGCCAGGATGGTGGCCTCTTCGGTGCCTCCCAGTTCTCCGGCATAACTGCGGATTATGTCGCCCAACTTCTGGGTCGAGCCAGCCAGAATGACACCGACCAAGTCGAAACAGGATTCGTTGGCCACGCGGATGGCATCCGGCGGAATATCCTCGTACGTCGTCTCCACGATCCACTTGGCTACTTTTTCAGTCGCGCCCATCGTGCGAAACCTCCTTGTATCGTGTGTCCATCTACCCCACACGAGGGGAACGGGCCGAGTATAACACCTGGATGGTGCTACAATCCCGCATCGGGGCGCCACGGCCCGGAGGCGGCATGTCCGGTTCAAACCATACCCTCAACTTGATCCTGTCCATACTGGTAACCATATTCTGCTGCTTGCCGCTCGGTATCGTGGCCATCGTGTTCTCCGCCATCGGCATGTCGCGTGAAGGCTCCGGCGACTACGTGGGAGCCGAATCGGCCGCTCGCACCGCCCGCATCTGCATCTGGGTTTCCATCGGACTGAGCGTTGCGATATGGGTAATCTACCTGCTGGTGTTTGTGCTGTTGCTGGGCATCACGATTCTGCCTTTCCTGGCTTTGGGATAGCTGTCATTCTTTCCCGCGCCGAAGCTTCAAATGAACGCAATCCAGGAACGCGCCCCATGGTTGGGCTCACCGTTGGCAAGCGCCGTTATATTGTCGGGGCTGGGCGTCGCGGTTTTGGCGCTGTTGAGACTGGTCGACCCGAGGGTGCCAGGGAACTATCCAACGTGCCCCTTCCTCTTGTTCACCGGGTGCTATTGTCCCGGGTGTGGCACGCTCAGGGCGTTGGCAACGCTGATGGAAGGGGACCTGCGCAGCGCGATGGGATACAACCCGCTGACCGTGCTGTCCTTGCCTGTCCTGTCGACCTTGAATCTCATGATGGTGGCCCGAAAAAACGAGCGCCTCACCCGATTGCAGCTTCGCGTTCCGCCACTGGCCGCGTGGACGTTGCTGGCGGTGATCATCAGTTTCTGGGCGCTGCGCAACATCCCGCTCTATCCTCTCTCAATGTTGGCGCCGTAATATCGCAGCCGCGTCCGCTGCAATTGTCGATACAGGCAGCAGGGTTCCCATAGTTTGCTGCCGAGGATCGCACGCCGGATGCGGGCGTTGATGCCGATTTTGCCCCGGCCGCCGGATGAGTATGACATCGGGCTCCGCACCGACCACAAACGTACTTGAGCGGCCTCGTGCTCGATTCAACGGTCGCCGGGCTAAAACCCCCGCATCGCGGCCGCGTCGGTTGCAATCGACGCCGTAGGCGTTACGGCGATGGTCCGAAGGCAGGCTACCTTGCCGCAAATTGCGCCCGTCTGCTAGACTGCCGGCGACACCCCGGCTGACCGCAACATAACGGCTATCGGGTTCCCATGACAGCATCCAGGAGGTACGCTCGATGATCTACGAAGTCCGGACTTATGACCTCAAGCCCGGCGGAGTGCCCATTTTCGAAGAGGCTTTCGAGAAAGCGCTCCCCCACCGGGAAAAGTATTCCAAGCTGGCAGCCTTCTTCCATACCGAAATAGGCCCGTTGAACCAGGTGATCCACATCTGGCCCTACGAGAGCCTCGACGAGCGAGCCGAGGTTCGAGCGGAGTCCGCCAAGGACCCCAACTGGCCGCCGGACAGCCAGGGCACCATCATGCACATGGAGTCCGAGATCTTCCACCCCGCTCCGTTCATGCGGCCCATGGGCGGCGGGCAGAAGCAGGGCAACGTGTACGAGATGCGCATCTACGAATACCAGAACGGCGCCATGCCGAAGGTGCTGGACATCTGGGGCGCCGCCATTGAACACCGCGAACAGTTCTCACCCTTGGCCGCTGGCATGTACAGCGACATCGGCGGTCTGAACAAGTGGGTCCACATCTGGCCCTACCAGGACCTGGCCGAGCGCGATCGCATCCGCGCAGAAGCGTCGGCGACCCCCCACTGGCCGCCGCCCACCCGGGAATTCCTGGTCAACCAGAGCACCAAGGTGCTGGTGCCGGCGAGTTTCTCACCGCACGCATAGCCGGCAATCCCAGGCAACATTTCTCAGGGGCGAATGTTCATTCGCCCCTACGTTATAATTGAACTGGTCAACCGGGGGATTCCTGGTCAACTACCCTACCTGCCACCAACGACGAGGCCATCCGCGATGAACATCGGCATAGCAATGTTCGTGACCCAGTCTTCAATTGATGTCGCTGAACTGGCCCAGGCCTGCGAGGGACATGGATTCGAGTCGCTCTGGGTACCGGAGCACCCGGCCATCCCGGCGGGCCCGAAAACACCCTGGCCCGGATCGCCCGACGGCGTCATACCGCAGATGTACTACGAGTGCGTGGACCCGTTCGTCGCCCTGGGCCGCGCGTCGGCCGTGACCTCAACCCTGAAGTTGGGAACCGGGATATGCCTCGTGCCTGAGCGCAACCCGATTCTATTGGCCAAGGAGATCGCTACCCTGGACCACTACAGCGGAGGCAGGTTCCTGTTCGGTATCGGGACGGGTTGGCTGCGGGAAGAGACTGAATTGTTCGGCGTCGACTTCGGCCAGCGGATTGGATACACCCGTGAATCGATCCTGGCGATGAAAGAGTTGTGGACCCAGGAGGCCGGGGAGTTTCACGGGAAGCACATCGATTTCCCGCCGATCTACTCCTCACCAAAACCCGTGCAGAAGCCCCACCCGCCGGTGCTGATTGGTGGCAACGCCCCAAACGTTGCGCGCCGCGTGGTCAGCTGGGGCGACGGCTGGATGCCCAACCGCATCACGCCCGAGCAACTGAACGAGCGCCGCGAGGAGATCGTGCGCCTGGCGCTCGAATCTGGCCGCGACCCCCACGAGATAGAAGTTTCCGTGTTCGGCCAGCCGGCCGATCCCGAAGTTCTGAAAGCCTACGAGGATGCGGGAGCCACGCGAGCAATGGTGTTTGCCGAAAGCGCCCCGCGCGACGACGCCCTCCGACAACTGGACGACTACGCCCGGCGCTTGCTGGCATAATTATGTTGTCTGAAAACGCAAACCTCCTGTCGCTCAGGGATGCCAACCAGCGATTTTACGACGCTTTCGGTTCGTTGGACATGGAGCGGATGGACTCCGTATGGGAGCAATCCGACCGGGCTTTGTGCGTACACCCCGGCTGGCAGCCGATTGTAGGCTGGCCCGACATCCGACGTTCCTGGCAGGGAATCTTCAACGGCGCCGCGCTAATGCATTTCAACATCCATTATGTGAACCTCGCTATAGAAGGAAATTGCGGCATCGTCACGTGCGTCGAAAGCATCACCAGCGTGGTCGAAGGACAGGCCCAGGGGTTCGGAGTCCTGGCGACCAATATATTTGTGCGCGACGGCGATGACTGGTTGGTGTTGGCGCACCACGCCTCGCCCCGCCTCTGATCCTTTCTGGTTGGTTGCTCCCTGCGGCGCTCTGGTACTTACCGAGCGTCGGGTGAGTCGCCTTGCCGCTTCGATATACCCCCGAGTACATGGAGGGCCCATGTCCCAATCCCAGGCCGCGCCGGCCGGAATCTCCGCCACCGACCGCAATTTGTGGCAGGCTATAGTAGCGGAGGCCATCGCCAATCTTACGTACACTGCGTATGCCCAGCGGGCCCGGGAAGAGGGATTTCCGGAGGTAGCCGATGTTTTCGAGGAAGTGGCCAGGGCCGAAACCCAGCATGGGCTCAGCTACCTGAAAGTCGCCGGAGCCGTGGAAAGCACCGCCGCCAACCTCACCAAAGTGATCGACGGGGAGACCCGGGAATACACTCACACCTATCCCCGTATGATCAACGACGCCCGGGCGGAGAACCGGACGGCCGCGGTGGCAGCGTTCAGCGACGCTATGGAACAGGAGAAGGAACACCAGATAGCCTTTTCCGATGCGCTTGCCCGCCGG
>JAJDXU010000456.1 GCA_022823105.1 Dehalococcoidia bacterium | reverse complement strand
AGAGAGCATCATCCGCAGTCGAATGACTCGTTGCCAATGAACGGAAATCTGCTCCCCGTTCACCCTGGATTGGTGGCTTGGACAAATAGAATGTCAGCAAAGGACGGCGGTACACCCGCGCCATTTCTACCAGCACTGGTCGCGATGGCTCTGCCATGCCGAACTCAAGCGCATTCAATTTGTCGGCCGCTGACGCTTTCTGGCCGTCGCGAAGGCGTTGGTTCTTTTTGGCCGCTTCCTCTAACGTCAGTCCGGCGCTTTCTCTCGCCCAAACCAATATTTCAGGATTGACCTTGGGCATTTTCCGTTTCCTTGATGGGACTTGAGGCCGCGGATTTGGATTTACCCCTCAAACGGCGTTGGCATCATAGTTACCGGCACCTCGATCAGGGCGGGGGCGTCGGCGTTGATGGCATCCTTGAGGGCTGATTCCAGGGCTTCGGGGCCCTCGGCTCGGATGCCTTTTACGCCGTAGGCTTCGGCGAGTTTTACGAAGTCGGGGTTGTGGAGTTCGGCGCCGACCACGCGGCCGTCGAAGCGGCTGACCTGGTCGCGCAGGACGTTGCCGTAGGCGTTGTCGTTGAACACCACCGCGATGGCGTTGATGCCGTGCTGCACCGCCGTGGCCATCTCCTGGGAGTTGAACAGGAACCCGCCATCACCGCACAACGCCACCACCGGCCGGTCGGGCTGGGCGACCTTGGCTCCCAGCGCGGTGGGGTAGGCGTAGCCCAGGTTGCCGGAGTAGCTGGACGTGATGAAGGTGCGCGGCTCGTAGGTGGGCCAGAAGGCGCGGGCGTAGTAGCCCAACTGGGTCATGCCGGACACCAGGATCGTGTCGTCGGGCGACGCGGAGCGGACGGCGGCCAGCAGGGACTCCTGCGGCTCGGGCGTCAGCGCGGTGTCGCGGCGGCGCTTGCGGAGGGCGACCACCTCATCGGCCATGGACGGGCGGGAGCCGGGGGCGATGGACTCGGCGAGTTTGGCGTCCACCTGCTCCATGACGGTGCGGGCGTCGCCCTGCACGCCGTAGGTGTTCTCGTAGTTGCGGCCCAGTTCCTCGGGGTCGATGTCGATCTGGACGACGCGCTGTCCGCCCAGCCACGCGGGGAAGGCGAGGCGGGTGCCCACGGCGAGGATGACGTCAAAGTTGGGCTCGGTCTTGGCGACGGGGTCGTTGCGCAGACGCAGCGCGCCCAGGGCCAGCGGGTGCCGGTCGTCGATTGCGCCCTTGCCCTCGGCGGTGGTGATGACCGGAGCCTGCAACCGCTCGGCCAGGCGCACCAGCGGCTCGGATCCTTCGGAGGATATGACGCCGCCGCCGGCCCAGATCAGGGGACGCTGCGCGCCGGCCAGGATGCTGGCGGCCTGGGCGACCTGCTCGTCGGGCGCGGCGGGTCGGGCGTAGCCCTCGGATTCAATCAGCGTGACTTCGCCAGGGTCGGCCATGGTCTCGGGGGGCATCTCGACCTCGACGGGACGCGGGCGGCCGGTCTTGAGCTGTCGGAACGCCTCGTGGACGGCCTCGGGGGCCTCCTCGGTGGCCATGATGCGGCGGACGTACTTGGTGACGGGGCGGATGGCATCCTGCTGGTCGTTGACCTCGTGGAGCATCCCGCGGTCCACGCCGATGAGGTCGCGCTCGATCTGGCCGCACACGACGAGGACGGGGGACGACGCGGAGTAGGCGGTGCTGAGTCCGGCGGAGGCGTTGAGCAGGCCGGGGCCCGGGACCATGAGGGCGGTGCCGATCTCGCCGCTGGCTCGGGCGTAGCCGTCGGCCATGTAGGTGGTGGCCTGCTCGTGGCGGGTGGTGATGAACCGGATGCCGGGCACGTCGTTGAGGGCGTCGAGGGCGTGATAAAGCTGCACGCCGGGAAGTCCGAATATCACGCGAACGCCTTCGAGGTACAACGAACGCATCAGGGCCTGGCCGCCGGTCATCGTGGGCATAACAACACCTTCCTGGGTAGAGTTTCTGCGGGTATGGTTCCTGCTGCTAAACAGGGCAACCTACGATAGCACACGGCAGGGGGGCTGTCATTTTGGGGTTCGGCTTTTACATCGATGTATCCTCCGAAGGCGGACCTGCGGCAGGATGGACAGGATGCGAACAGGGCCGGCAAGACGTCACATCCCGGCAGTGCGGTCATCCATCCGCAGGCGGCATTCACTGCGTCCGCCGGGCAATGCTCCTCGTTGACCCATTGTGCAGGTCCTTTCTCACAGGGACGGGCGCCATTACCCTTCGACAAAATCCTGTCGGCCCGTGATGACGCGCCGGGAAAGCGCCGGGCCACCGATTGCAGCACGGCATCAGCGTCAGCGAGATCCTCAAGAAAGGCGGCGGCCAATTCCTGCAGAGTGCCTGCCGTACTCTGCGCTTGGACCAGTCGATGGCCGCCTCCCCTTCATCCGCCTCGGGAGGAGAGCCCACGTAGCGCCTGTAACCCTGGGCTCCCGCTCAACCCCGGCATCGTTCCGGCGCTTGCGTGGCGGGTTGACCGCGGGTGGCCGATCCCATGCCGGCTCCCTGTGGCTCTCCGGGTCCGCCCTGGTTGGGGGCCATTCCTACACCCGCCAGCGCGGCGGGGAGTCAGCACAACTGCATTACGCTCCGCAGGATTGCCACGCCGTACATTCCCAGGAACGCCACCAGAATGCCAATCGCTATGCCGCCGACCATCCCCATCGCCACGTACCTGCCCATTGCGCATCCTCCGCTATCAACTCGGTGCGGCAACTCCCGCGTGGGAATGCCGCGTGTCGGTCCTGAAGACTTGCCTGGACGGATCAGGCTCCGCTGGCGTCGTCCTAGCCGCTGACTGCCGCGATGGCTTCCTCTCGCGACGGCCGAATGTCCACCAACTGGGCGATTCCGCTGGTGTCGAATACGTTCTGCACCTCAATTGACAGTGAGCACAGCGCCAGCCGCGCGTCCTGCCGCTGCATCCGCCGCAGCATCTGCAGGATCACGCGCAGGCCGGCGCTGCTGATGTACGTCAACCCCGCCATGTCGATCACCACCGCTCTCTCCGAGGACTCGATCGCGGCGTCCAGTTCGTCGTGGAATATCTGGGCGTTCACCAGGTCCAGCCTGTCCTCGGCTCTGATCACCAGCGCCCCGCTGTCTCTTCGTGTTTCGATCACCATAACGCTCTTCCCCACATCCTTCTCGTGTTTTTGCTTGGTCAAAAGGCGACCGGACCGGCGCGGACTCGTGCCGCCACCATGATTG
Source organism: Dehalococcoidia bacterium (assembly GCA_022823105.1). Classification (GTDB taxonomy): domain Bacteria; phylum Chloroflexota; class Dehalococcoidia; order Lucifugimonadales; family UBA3495; genus Bin87. The sequence continues at coordinate 3,957 of JAJDXU010000456.1, read as the reverse complement.
TGGCGACCGCGCGTAACGCTGCGCCAAGAACAACGGGAGCGGATTTACGTAACTTTAATGATCCGTGTCAGTGGGAGAAATCGCGCGCCGCCGCCGGTGCACGTGGACGGACTCGGCTGTAGGTCAGGCGCCGGCGACGCAGCTTGATGTATGCGATAGCGGGCTGATATATGCGATAATGGAATAACAATAATTCATCAGACAACTGCATCACCCATCGTCAATTCGCCGTGCCATTGCAGTGCCAGGGAGGTGCGACGTGATGGAACGAGCAACAGCAGCGCAACTCCGCTACCTGGAGCGGCTGCTCGCCGGCGCCGATACAACGTGGCCCATGGTTCGCCAGCGCTGGCCCGAAGCCCCGGCCAGGTTCGACGATCTGGACCGGCGACAGGCCGGCTCATTGATCGCGACCCTCCGACGTTACGGTCACCTGCCGGCGAACCACGGCCTGAACGGCGAACCGCCCCGGCGACAACACCCGGGGTTCTGATCCCCGACCGACCGCAGGCCGGCCGCGGGCACGGTGCCGTGCCGTTATGCAGGCTGTGCCGCCGCTCCGCCCACGTCCGGGGTGGTCGACGCATCCGCCGGTACTGCGATCCCCAGTCCCGCCCCCGTCCTGGACTGCCGCACCACCAGCACCGGCGCGTTGGAATGGCGCACCACCCGATCCGTGATGCTGCCCAGCACGAGCCGGTTGATGCCGCTGCGCCCGTGGGTGGTCATCACCGCAATCGCGTTTTCCGAATCGGCCAGATCCACGATGGCTTCGGCCACGTTGCGGGACTGCGCCGGTTGGCTGACCACGTCGCCGGAGAACCCGAAATCCCTCGCCAGTCTCCGTTCGGCCCGCTCCAGCGAGACCCTGGCGTCTTCGGCATCCGCCCGGGCCAACTCTTCTACCGGCGACCAATCGGAGTCCGCGTTTTCGATCGCGGCGCGGCCGGCCCTGCCCAGTTGTTGGCGATAGACCTCAGGGTCGGGGTTCACCCGCAACAGAATGATACGAGCCCGCAGCGCGGTCGCCATGATCGCAGCGTGCTCCAGGGACAGTTCCGACAACTCCGACCCGTCCAGGGGCGTCAGCACCGCCTGGGGTTCAACCTGGGCCGGAACGTTGGAGCCGGTGGAGCGCACCAACAGCATCGGGTTCGGTACCGAGTGCAGCACCTTGTCGGCCACGCTGCCCAGCGCCCACCGGGCGATGCCTCCCCGGCCGTGGGTTGACATCACCACCAGGGCATCGGGATCGTCGCCGACCCAGTCGATGATCGCCTGCGCCGGCGCGCCCGGCAAGGCGGTCGCCGTGGCCACGTAGCCCTGGCTCCTGAGTTCATTGCGCACCTGGTCCAGGTACTGCTCCGACTGCGCCTGCGCCTGCTCGAGCAGGCGCTGAGTCGCCAACGCCGCGCCCGATATGGGGGCCGCCGCCGGCAGAATGTCGAACGCCTCCACCAGCTCGATCGGTATGGACAGGGCGCCGGCAACCAGGCCCGCGTACGGCAAAGACCGCTCGGAGAGTTCGGAACCATCCAGGGGAACCACGACTTTTGAGTACATATCCTCGTTATCTCACCATGTTTAAATCATCGCGTTTTGCCAATCGGCCCGCACATGTTACCACCCTGGATTATCCGTCAAAATCAGGGCAATCGCATTTTGGGATTTACAGATTCGTCACTCCGGCGAAAGCCGGAGTCCAGAGGGCGCAGGATGAAGACCACGGTTGCGAAACAGCCGACCTCAGGCACTGGATACCGGCTTTCGCCGGCATGACGGTAGCCAGGAGTGCCGGACCAAAGAGCCAAAGGTCGAAAAGCGATTGCCCTGCCGTCCAAGTCCGTCGCCAACGACCCTTCAAGATGATAGGGTACTCTCCGCATGGTCCGGGCGAAACCACGGAGGCTTGAACAGTGAAATCGCTTGCGGGTGGGCGACAATGGGCAACCCTGGTCATCGTCCTGGCGCTGGGCGTGCCGGGCGCCTGGCTCGCCCTTTCCCAGCCGGACGTTCCCCCTATGCTCGCGGTTGCCCTTTACGGCGCCGGCATCCTGGCCGGCGCGTTCCTGTTTTCGTGGGCCGCCGAGGTCGCGGAGCTGGACATCTCGGCTTCCCTCGCCATCGCCATCCTTGCCCTCCTCACCGTGCTGCCGGAGTACGCCATCGAAGCGGTGCTCGCCTGGGATGCGGGAGCATCGTTCAACACCCAGACCCGCGAGTTGACCGACGAGACCCGGCGCGTCGCCGCCAACGTGACCGGCGCGAACCGGTTGCTCATCGGCGTCGGCTGGCCGCTGGTCATCCTGATTTCATGGTTGATCCATCGCCGCGCGCTGGACATCCGCGGGCAGGTCGGGGCGGAGATGGCGTTCCTCACCGTCGCCGTGCTCCTCACCACCGTCGTCTTTTTCATGCAGGGTGTCCATTTTCTGCTCGCCGCGGCGCTGCTGGCCGTTTACCTGGTGTACTTGTGGATCGCTTCGACCAGGCCCGCGGAACAACCCGCGCTGGCGGGAATCGCAGAGCGTCTCGGCTCATTGCCTCCGGCGTTGCGGCGCACTTCCGTGGCGGTGATGTTCCTGTACGCCGCCGCGGTAATCCTCGTGTGCGCCGACCCATTCGTTGAGGAACTCGTGCAAACGGGTCAGGCCCTCGGCATCGACGAATTTATACTCATCCAGTGGATCGCCCCGTTGGCGTCGGAAACCCCCGAAATGGTGGTCGCCGCGCTGCTGGCGTCGCGAGCCAATCCCGGCGCCGGCCTGGCGGTTCTCATAGCCTCCGAGGTCAACAAGTTCACGCTGCTGGTCGGCAGCATGTCCGGCATATTCAGCCTGGCCGCCGGAGAATTGCTGAGCTTCCCCCTGGATGGTCGCCAGGCGGCCGAGTTCCTGTTGACCGCGGCATACGCGCTGTTCGGCCTGCTCCTCATCGCGCGGGGTACCGTAAGCTGGCTGCCGGGTGTTGCCCTGCTGGGCACGTTCATCGCCCACATGTTCTTCCCCCACGAGGATCACCGCTTCTGGATGGCGGTGGCATTCTTCGGGCTGGCGGCATTGCTCGTCGTTCAGGACTGGCGCCGCCTCAAGTGGCTGTTCAGGATGGAGAGCACGGACGATGAAACTTCGACTCAAAAGGGACCGGACACGCCACAAGCCTGACCGGCTTAGCCATCGGTGGCTCACACGTGACGTGGGGGCGAATCCACCTGAGGCGGATTCGCCCCTGCCCCTGATGACAACGGCGCTTGCGACCAGCGCGCCGGCAACGGATCCGGATCAGTAATGGCGCAGCTCCACCACGTTGTTGTCCGGGTCGTAGATGTACAGCGAGATGCCGTCGCCGTGCGAACCCCAGCGCTTGCCCGGGCCGGCCTGGATCTCCACGCCCAGGTCCTCGAACCGCGCCTTCAGCTCGTCCATGTCCGTGTAGTCAATGACCATGCAGAAGTGGTCCTGGTTGCGGGGACCGTCCTGGTCCATCGAATAATTGTCCGACGCGAAGAAATCGATGATGGTATCCGCGTTCAGCCGGGCCGACGGGAATCGCACCTCGCCCGCGCGCCATTGCTCCACTCGCTCCGCCTGCATTCCCAACACTTCGGTGTAGAACCGCAGGGACTGTTCAACGTCCCGCGTCCGCAGCACGATGTGGTCCATCTCCGTGATGTTGACCAGGGGCTTCGTCACTCGCTCAAATTGGGTTACGGTAGCCATGTAGTTCCTCCCGCGTCGTCGTGATCTCCGGTTGCCTCGTGTCTCCGCATTATATGGCCGCGCCAATGCCGTTGTCATCAACGCCGGTGCCTGCACGGGGCTTTGCGATTATTCGCGCCGGGTGGCGTAGTCCGCTCATGGTGCGGTACGTCCGCCTCTGGCGGGAGCCTGCCGTAGGTCCACCACCGTATCTAATACTGCGAACTCCGCCATTCAAGGCGATTTCAGCAGCATCCTT
>JAJDXU010000268.1 GCA_022823105.1 Dehalococcoidia bacterium | reverse complement strand
TGGCATAGGCTGCGTTGAAGGCGATCCAATAAAATATGAATGCGGCATCCGGGTCACTCCGTTCCTGCTCGGCGCGCTCCAGCCAACTGGTGGCTCGGCGCATCCGAGTGTTGAAGTCGGTTCTCTCTTCGTCAAAGGAGTTTTCCCACTTTTCTTTCAGTGACGCAGCAGTCAGCCCCTCGTCAATGCTGTTCGACCTCATGCCGATTACCTCCCGCGAGAGATTATAGCACCGAGTATCCGACCAGCAGCGTTCACGGTCGGTTTGACAGCGCCGGCCCGACCGCCTAGCATCAACCAAGCATAGACCGGTAACCGGGCGCATGTGGAAGCATCATGGCTCTGACCAAAGTGAAGTTCGAAAATTTCACCGCCTTCAAGCATCTGGAGGTGGAGTTTTCGCCCGGCATAAACGCGCTGATTGGGGCGAATGGGACGGGGAAGACGCATTTGATGAAGGCGTGCTATGCGGCCTGCGGTGCTTTCAAAGCGGACGACATCTTCAAGGACAGATTACTCGGGGCGTTTCTCCCTTCGAGGCGGTGGTTGGACGGGCTGGTCAAACAACCGGGGATGTTGGCATCAGCGGTTGTGTATGCCGGCGACAGGGAATTATCCATATCCTTCGATGCAAGAGGCGCACGCACCGGAACTGATACGGGCTTGCCGATTGCGAGCACCTACATCCCGCCAAAAGAAATGCTGGCCAACGCGCCCGGCTTTTTGTCCCTCTACGCCGCCCGTGAGGTTCATTTTGAAGAGGTGTACCGGGACATTTTGCACCGTGCATATCTGCCTGCTTTGCGTGCCCCCGTTGATGATGCTCACGAGCGGATGCTCGAAAACTTGGAGGCGGTCATTGGCGGCAAGGTCATGGTGAAAGGCGAAGAGTTCTTCCTCAGCAATGAGCAAAGGGACCTGGAGTTCACTCTGCTGGCCGAGGGGTGGCGCAAGCTGGGTCTGCTCTGGCTGCTGATACGGAACGGCACCTTGCAAAAAGGATCCGTGCTTTTCTGGGACGAGCCAGAGGCCAACCTGAACCCCAAGATGTTCAAGGTGGTAATCCAAGTGCTGCTGGAGTTGCAGCGGGCGGGTGTGCAGGTTTTCTTTGCGACCCACGACTACGTCATCCTCAAGGAGCTTGACCTGCAAATGACGGAAGAGGACGAGGTGGCGTTCCATTCCCTGTACCGGGACGAAGAGACCGGCGAAATCGCGTGCCACACCACCAGTCGCTACCTGGGCGTTCACCCCAGCGCCATTGATGAGGCGTTTACCGACTTGTACGATCGGGAAATTGCGCGCTCCATAAAGGGCATCAAAGATGGCCGTCCTGACTGAGGGCAATCTTGAAATCACGATCAGAAACGAGATCAACGCGCGCAGGTTCGACGATCCTACCCAGCACAGGCTTAGCCATTGCATGGCGGCGGTTGATTTCGTGATCGAATTCGATGATTACTACCTGTTCATCGAGGTTAAGGACCCGCAACAAAATCCGGATACTCCGGTATCCGAAGCTATCAGGTATCACGAACAATTGAGCAGCGGCCTGATCGATGAGGAACTCAAGACCAAATATCGGGACTCTTTCCTGTACGAATGGGCCGACGGACGCGCCGATAAACCAGTTTATTTCTACGTGATAATTGCCCTGAATTTCTTGTCTGACGCCGGATTGTTGAATAGACAACGGGCATTGGAACGAATACTACCCTTGTTTGGACCCGGTTCATCTGATTGGACAAGACCGATTGTCAGCGGATGCGGCGTATTCAACATATCCACTTGGAACCGGACCTTCCCCGACTACCCAATAACTCGCCTTCCATAGCCCGCATTGCCGCCGAACCCTCCCTGCGTTATTCTGGCGGCATCTCACACTCCCTCGCACCCCTCAAGGAGAACCGCCATGCAATTCGGCCTGTTCATGATGCCGCTGCATCCGCCGCACCGTTCCTACGCCGACTCTTATGACCGCGATATGGACCTCCTCCAGGCCGCCGACAGGCTGGGGTTCCACGAGGCCTGGATTGGCGAGCACCTGACCGAGCGGTGGGAAAACGCGCCCTACCCTGACCTGATGATCGCCAAGGCCTCGGCGTTGACCGAAAACATCCGGCTCGCCACCGGCGTCACTCTGCTGCCCATCCACAACCCCATCGAGCTGGCCCACCGTATCGCCATGCTGGACCACATGACCCGTGGCCGGCTGTACTGGGGCATCGGGCATCGGGCGATCCCCACCGACCTGCAACTGTTCGGCATGGATCCCGGCCAGGGCGACGACGTGCGCCGACGCGCCGCCGAGGTGCTGGACATCGTGCTGGCCCTGTGGGCGTCGGAAGGCAAGTTCGAGTATCACGGCGAGTTCTTCGACATCGAAGCGCCGGAGCTTGACCCAGTGCTCGAGCGCGGCCTGCACATGAAGCCGTTGCAGCAGCCCCACCCGCCCATCGGCGTGGCCGCCACGTCCATCGGGAGCAGCAGCATCCGCGTGGCCGGACGCGAGGGCTACATCCCCATGAGCAGCAGCAACCTGGCCCCCAAGTATCTCGCCGACCACTGGACGACGGTGGAGGACGCGGCGGCGGAGGCCGGCCGGGAGGCCAAACGGTCCGACTGGCGCATCGGCCGGGACGTGTTCGTGGCCGAAACCAGCGAGGAAGCTCGGGAACGGGCCCACGCCGTGCTGGGGCGCAACTACCTGCAGCACCAATTGCCCAACCGTCTTGGGTCTGGGCTCATCCAGGCCACCAAGATCGACCCCAACATGAGCGACGACGAGCTGACCGTCGACTACATGATGGACAACATCTGGATCGTGGGCGACCCCGATGAGTGCGCCCAGCGCATCCGCGAGTTGTACGATGAGGTCGGCGGGTTCGGGCACATGCTGTGCATCACGCAGGACCCCGACGACCACCAGTGGGAGATGGACTGCCTGCGCCTGATCGCCGAGGAAGTCGCGCCGCGCGTCAGCGACCTGACGGGGGAGCCCGATTAGGCCGCTGTGGTCAGCGCCAAACCAAAAGGGGCGGCTGTGCAAGCCGCCCCTTTTTCGTTGTACAGGACACGCGGTAGATCAGCGGTCGAAGGCGTGTTCTTCCGACACACGGCGAATGATCGTTACACCCAGTTGTTCTGCCTCTGTGCCAATCTCGCCGGGCCATTGATAATGGGTAGCGACGAATGCGTCTGTGCGCACGCCCGTAACTCTGGCGATGATGGCAGCTCTCTGAGCAGCATTCTCCAGATCGCGCCGGTTGAAGGTGACGGACGCCTTAACCACGGCCAGCCGTTCGGTTTGGCTTTTATCATCCTCCGCCCTTGCAATTATATCTGGGCTGAGGCCGTGCTCATACTCTGGCCGGCTTATCAGATCGTTCCGACGGGCTTTGAGGAGTTGGTTATTGATCAGTTCTCGGTCGGCCAGAACCGGGCCGTCCAGGAACCCGTCAAGGATTACTCCGATATAGTAACGGCACGAATCTTCGTAAGACAAACCTCGCAATCTACCCACGTGGCCCTCCAATCTCTTGGTGGATTCCGTGTTTTCGTTCAACACTCGGGTGTTTTCGTCCAGCCGTTCACTCAGCCCGCCCACCTGCTCGGTCAGTCCATCGACTCGATCAGTCAACCCATCCATTCGCTCGGTCAGTCCGTCTACCCGGTCGTTCAGTCCTTCGACTCGCTCGGTAAGCCCGTCTACCCGGTCGCTCATTCCATCGACCCGCTCACTTAGCCCCTGCACCTGGATCGGCAACGCCAGGAAGTCCTCAGTAAGTAGGGCGCGCAGCACAGGTTCACGCACCTCAGGATGCGCTTCTATAACATCCAGAATCTGCCGGATCGGATGGTCCGGCGGCAGATCCAGATCGAGAATGGCGGCGGGCAAATCGGTTCTCCAGGTTCATTGGTAAGACTGGACGAGTGTGCTTTCAGGTTATCACACCAGTTACACCCGCCGGCGCGAACCGCATTATCCGCTACTTGAACGCCGGGAACACGTGCTTGCCGAACATCTCGATGGACTCCATGACTTTGTCGTGGGCGACGGTCTCGGTGGCCATGAGGAACTGCAACTGGTCGACGCCGGTGGCCTCGTGCATCTTGGCGGCCCTGATGCAGCTGTCCGGATCGCCGGCTACGATGACGCCTCGTTCGGCCAGCGTGTCGGCGTCGAACTCCTCCCAGATCTTCTGGGCCAGCGCGGTGCCGCCGGAGAGGTCCACTGATCCGTCTGCGTCCGGCGCACCCTCAGCGGGTACGTCGACGTAGCGGGAGAAGTTCTGCTGCAGGTGCTCGGGGATGCCGCCCCACTGGTCCAGCAGGCGGGCGTACACGTCCTTCTGGTCCTGGACGTAGGGACGGCCCGGCCCGAAGAAGGTCTTCAGCGAGTCGGTGCAGAGTTGGCGGGTGGCAGAGTTGTCCGGCCCGCAGAGCCCGAACACGGAACTCAACCACTGGTTGTTGACGAACTGGCCCACCGGCTTGGCCTTCTTGATGTTCTCGCGGTAGGCGGCGATGTGCGGCTCCAGCACCGACGGCGCGCTGACTCCCAGGGCCATCACGCCGATACCGCGCTCGGCGGCCAGCTCGTAGGTTGCCGGCTGCAATGCCGCCACCCAGATGGGCGGGTGCGGCTGCTGGTAGGGCTTGGGCAATACCTGGCGAGGCGGCACGTTCCAGAACCTGCCTTCCCACTCGAAGTAGTCCGAGTCCCAGATCTGGGGAATCATTTTCAGCGACTCCTCCCACATCTCGCGCGTGTCGCGGGGATCGATGCCCATGCCTGTCTGCTCGTAGGCGGCGCTGCGGCCCGTGCCCATGTCGACCCGGCCGTTGGTCAGGTGGTCCACCATGGCGACGCGCTCGGCCACGCGCACCGGATGATGGTAGGGCAGTATGATCACGCCGAACCCCAGGCGGATGTTCTTGGTCATCTTGCTCAGCGCGCCGAAGATCACCTCGGGGCACGGCGACATGCTGAAGGTGGTGAGGAAGTGGTGTTCGACGAACCAGACGTAGTCGAAGCCCATCTTGTCGGCCAGGCAGACCTGCTCGATGGTTTCCTCGATGACGGCGTGGTCGTCCAACTCGGGACGCTGCATTTCGTAGGCCAGGCCAAATTTCATGGTGGGTACTCCGTTTTGTGAAGGCAGATGGCGGGATTGTACGCCCGCGCCGGTTTGGGGGCAATGATAGTATGGTCAGCCTGCGCCGCGCTCGCGATGCTACGGGCACGGCCGGGATTGGCCGGTTGACCATACATGAAACCTCAACGATTACCCGACAACCCCTTTGGTGCCGCTCTTGGATGGAGATAACTTATGACCCTGCATCGCCTCGCCCCACCCCTAGTCGTGATTGTCGCGCTCGCCCTGGTGGCATTGGTGGTCGCCTGCGGCGGAGAGACGCCGGCGCCGGCGTCCGCGCCGGCTCCAACTGCTGAACCACCCGTTCCGACCTCCTCCGCGGCCACTGCCACGTCAGCACCGCCGGCCGCGGCTGCCACCGAGCCTCCCGCAGCCACGGATGCAATGTCCCCCACCGCGGTCATGGCTCCTACCGCGGCTATGGCCCCCACCGCGGCCATGGCCGCGACGGAGGTTCCCACGGAAGCCCCGCCTGAACCGCCCACGCCCGAAGCGATGCCATCCGACGCTGCGGCGATATTCACCCTGGGCGAGGGGACCATCGCGCGGTACCGGGTGGAAGAGGAACTGGCGAACACCGGCTTCTTCGTGGCGGTGGGCGAAACCCAGGATGTGGCGGGAAGCATCGCGTTTGATGCTGACGGCGGCGTGTTGGCGGACGAGAGTCGCATCGCGGTGCAGGCGGCGACCCTGCGCACCGACAGCGGCCGGCGGGACGGCTTCGTGCGCAACCGGACGCTGGAAACGGACACCTACCCGGAGGTGGTGTTCGTACCGACCTCAATCGATGGCCTGCCCGACACGATTGCCGACGCCAGCGGCCGCGCGCGCGTGAACATCACCGGCGACCTGACGATCAAGGACCAGACACGCGAGGTCGTGTGGGACGGCGAGATTGATTTCCCGGGCGACGGGACCGCAGCCGGCTCCATGGCAGTTGAGTTCACCTTCGAGGATTTCGGTATGACCAAGCCCAGCGTCGTCATTGTCATCAGCGTGGATGACACAATCCGGCTGGAGCTGGACTTCGTGGGGACGATTACGGCCCAGTAATCAACATTCCGTCGTGCCCCGCAGGGATGAGGCATTGGGACAACTGAACAAAACGGATTATGGATATTCCTCTCCATTGACATGGAATGGCAGGGCAATCGCATTTCAATTGTTGGCCCCTGTATCAGGCTCTTCCGCCCACCGTCATACCGGCGAAAGCCGGTATCCAGTGCCTGAAATCGGCATTTTCGCGCTCGCTGTCTTCATTCGGTGGCCGCCGCAC
>JAJDXU010000093.1 GCA_022823105.1 Dehalococcoidia bacterium | reverse complement strand
GGGCATCCTGCACCTGGGCTACGAATACTACCTCGCCACACCCGACCCGCCTGACCACCTCTTCACCATTTACCCCCACCAAACCGGGTACGCGTGAGGGATACCCAAGGTTGACTCGCCCAGACCGCCGTGCTAACTTACGGCCGTTAACAACTGAACACTCCAACCAACGCCTGTTGGTGGCCCGTCGCTCCAACCTTTTGCCGACGCCAGTTGGTATTCGGTCGGAAAGTGCGGGATAAAAGGAAATCCGGTGCAAATCCGGTGCGGTCGCGCCACTGTAATTGGCGAGACGATCTCCCGTGGGTGTCCTTCATGGAAGGACACTGACGAACGCCACTGTCCGCCCCAGCGGACGGGAAGGCGGAGAGGCGTCGCTAACAGCCATCAGCCAGGAAGCCTGCCGGCAGGGGTACTCTAGCTGCACTTCGCGGAACGAGTGAAGCAGACCTGTTGCCAGGTTGCGAATCCGCAACAGCCCAACAGGACGCCCGAAACCGAGCCCCGTTCACCCAGTGCGGACGGGGTCTTTTGCTGTCCCGACGCGGACAGCGTCCCCGCGCCGCCGATCCTGCCAAGTTGCAACTCGCTTGAGCGGTGGTGTTCATGGGAAAACCAAGGGAAGTCCTGGAGGACAAAGATGCCTAACGCACTGTCGAACAGTTTCAGAATCACTTTGCCATTATGCCTGGGCCTGATGTTCTTGCTGGCCGCAGCCTGCGGCGCCCCCGCCGCGACCAGTGAGACGGCGGCGCCGGCGGCTGGCGCCGCGCCCCAGGCAACCGCCCCAGCGGCCGCCGCTCCCCAGCAGGTCGTCGCCACCGGCGCGCCGGCAGCGGCGTCATCGTCTCCCGGGCAGCAACAGGCCGATCCGCCGGTTGCAAACGTCCTGGACCGGCCCACGCTGACGGCGGGCGTCATCTGGCTGGACAGCCCGCTGGACCCGGTGAAGAGCGGCTGGGTCGCCAACCAATCAGGAATGTCGGAGAATCTGTTCCGACTGTCGGGAACCACCCTCAGCCCCGAACCGTGGCTGGCGACGGACGCTACTCAAGTGGATCCCTTGACCTGGAGGATCGGGATCCGGGAGGGCGTCAAGTTCCACAACGGGAACGTGATGGACGCACAGGCAGTCAAGGCCTCCCTGGAAAGGGCCATCCGATTGTCGCCAGCGTCGGCCGATATATTGGCCGTTGACACCATAACGGTCGAGGACAAGCAAACCATTGCCATCACGACGACGGCGCCGCAACCCACACTGCCGGGCATTTTGATAACACCGGCGCTCGCCATCACCGACGCGGCGGCGGCGGATGCCGCCGGCGAGGGCAATTTCATTGATGCTCGCGCCCTGACGGGACCTTACATTCCCACCGCCTACGTCCAGAAGGAATACCTCAATAGCGTGGCCAACGACGACTACTGGGGTGGAGCTCCTCCGCTGGCCGGCATTGATCACGTCGCCATTCCCGATACCAACAGCCGGGAACTGGCCCTGCAGGCCGGAGACATCGACGTTGCCATCAACGTATCGCCGGATGGCGCCCAGGTGATCAACGCCCACCCGGGCACGCGAACCGAGACCTCGGGTATCGGCACCTCACTGGTCCTGTGGTGGGTCAATTTCGAGCGCGGCACCCTGGCCGACCCGCTGGTGCGCCGGGCGGTGGCCCACGCCATTGACCGTGAGAGCATTGCCGGACTGGTCACCCCTGCCGGTTCCGGGTCCTTCGCTGAACTGCTGCTGCCGGAAGCCCTCACGTCCTGTCCCGGCGTGAGCGCGCCGGGTTACGATCCCGACGCAGCGCGCGATCTGCTGGCGGAGGCCGGCTACGCCGACAGCGACGGCGACGGGATCCTCGACAAGGATGGCCAGCCGCTGGAGATTATTATCGGCGGATACCCCGAACGGTTCCAGCTTCCCATTATGGCCGAGGCCGCCCAGGCCATGCTGGCTGATGTGGGCATCAAGGTTGAGGTGCTCATAACGGAATGGTCGGTGGTCAAGGAACCCGCATGGGACCTCTTCGGATGGTACAACGGTGTCGTGCAAGCCGGGGGAGACCCGGTGTTCAACATCAGCCAGTTCGCCGGGTTGAAGGGCGATGCCAGCGGCAGCGGGAGCAACAACTATGGCCATTACGACGCCTCTCGCCTGGCGGACATAGTCGCCCCCTCCGTCTCGGTATCCGACCTGGACGGCCGAAAGGAGATTGCCTGCGAGGCCCTGGCGGTGATCACGGAAGAAGCCGCATTCTTGCCGATAGCGCATGTGTATCATGTGTACGGTGTCAGTGACCGGGTCACCGATTTCGAGGCCCACCCGAGCAGCTACTATTTCTTCAACCACCGCGTCGGACTGAGCGAGTGATGGGTTGTGGCTCTTTCGAGTGGATTTTGGACACCGGCGTGAGAGCATACCGGATCCGACGGCTAGGCAGCGCCGCGGATCCGGTCGCGCGTCTGAGGGATCACCCCTGTCTCTCCAGGGCAGGGGCAATCTCCAGGGCTGGCAGAACGCCTTACGAAACGCAGGTGAATCCCGGCAATGTTTTTGACAACCCCCGGCGTCATTGCTAGAATCCCCCCCTTCCGCGTTCGGGTGCATATATAAAGCATCTGTGCGGATACGCTCACTCTCCGCAAATTGCAAGAGGCGGCAGAGTGGTTTTTTCCATAGGAATCCACTAGGGGGATCATCATGCCAACCATATTGATACGGAATATCAAAACACTCATCCCGGTTGTTCTGGTGGCGCTGTTGGCGCTGGCGCTGGCCTGCGGCGCTCCCGCCGCGACCAGCGAGCCGGCGGCCGGCAGCGCGCCCGCGGCAGCGCAGGCTCCCGTTGCGGCCACTGCGGTTCCGCAGCAACCTGATCAAGCAGTTGCGGCCTCGGAACAGCCGACGACGGCGCCCGCGGCTGGGCAGGCTGCCACTGCCGCTGACCCCGAAGTGGAACGTCCCACGCTGAAAGTGGGCGTGATCTGGCTGAGCAGTCCGCTGGATCCGGTGGAAAGTGGCTGGGTCGCCAACCAATCGGCGATGTCTGAGAACCTGTTCCGTCTGTCCGGAAGCACCCTCACTCCCGAGCCGTGGCTGGCGACCGGGGCAGTGCAGGTGGACCCGCTGACTTGGGAAATCGAGATACGGCCTGGCGTCAAATTCCACAACGGGAACGCGATGGATGCCGAGGCGATCAAGGCATCGCTGGAAAGGACCATACGATTGTCTGCGGCGTCGGCAGAGAACCTGAGCATCGCTTCCGTGGCTGTGAAGGACCAACAGACCATCACCATCACCACGATGGAGCCGCAGCCAACCCTGCCGGGCCTGTTGACCGTTCCGGTCACCGCCATCCACGACGCGGTAGCAACGGAGGCAGCCGGCGAGGGCAACTTCCTGCAGGCGGGCGCGCTGACCGGTCCCTATATCCCCACTGAGTACGTCCAGAAAGAATACCTCTACAGCGTGGCCAACGACGATTACTGGGGCGGCGCGCCGCCGCTGGCTGGGATTGATCACATCGCCATCCCCGACACCGGCAGCCGGGAACTGGCCCTGCAAGCCGGCGATGTTGACCTTGCCATTAACATATCGCCGGAAGGGGCTCAGGCAATCAACGCCCAGCCGGGGCTGTCCACACAAACGTCGGGCATAGGCACGAATGTGGTGATGTGGTGGGTCAATTTCGAGCGAGGTACGCTGGCCGATCCACTGGTCCGTCAGGCGGTTACCCAGGCCATCGATCGCGAGAGTATCGCCGGCCTGGTCGCCCCGGAGGGGTCGGGCTCATTTGCCGAGCTTATTCTGCCGGAAGCCTTGCTATCCTGTCCCGGGGTGAATGCACTGGACTACGATCCGGATCAGGCCCGGGAGTTGTTGTCCCAGGCCGGCTACGCCGACACCGACGGCGATGGAATCCTGGACAAGGATGGTCAGGCTCTGGAGATTATCATCGGCGGCTATCCCCAACGATTCCAATTGCCCATCATGGCCGAGGCAGCCCAGGCCATGCTGGCTGACGTGGGAATCAAGGCCGAGGTGCTCATCACCGAGTCGGCCGCGGTGAGGGAAGCTAACTGGGACCTCTTCGGTTGGTACAACAACGTGGTTGAAACCGGAGACCCGGTGCTGAACGTCATCAAGTTTGCCGGGCTTTTGGCCAACGTCGGCTCCGGCGCAAGAAACTACGGGCACTACGACAATTCCGAACTGGTAGAGATAGTCGCGCCGGCCCGGACCATGTCCGACCTGGAGGGCCGGCAGGAGCTTGCTTGCGAGGCCCTGGCGTTGGTCACCGAAGAAAGCGCGTACCTGCCGGTGGCGCATCCCTACGTGGTGTACGGCGTCAGTGACCGGGTCACCGGGTTCGTCCCCCATCCAGCCACCCTCTACTTCGTTGACCACCGCATCGGTCTTGCCGAGTGATGGGTTGCGCCGCTTTCGGACGAATTTAGGGCAACGGCATGGGAGCATACCTGGTACGAAGGCTGGCCACGCTGCCGCTGCTGCTCCTGGGCATCTCGGCAGTCAGCTTCGCGCTGCTGAACGTGGCGCCGGGCGACCCGGCCGAGATTGTGCTGCGCCAGCGCAACCCCGGCCAGCTGCCCAGTCCGGCCGAGGTGTCGGCCATGCGGGCCGAGCTTGGCCTGGATGCCCCGCTGCCGGCGCAATACGTTCGCTGGGTGTCGCGGGCCGCGACGGGCGACATGGGGCGATCCTACGTCTCCGAACAGCCGGTGGCCGCCCAGCTGGCCCGCCGCACCATCCCCACGGCTCAGCTTACGGCGGCTGCCCTGGCTCTGGCCCTGCTGGTCGCCGTGCCCATGGGCATACTGTCGGCCCGTCGACGCGGCAGCCTCGTGGACACCGTCGCGCGATTGACGGCGCTGGTGGGCGCGGCGGCGCCGTCCTACGCCCTGGCCTACGGGCTGATCATCCTGTTCGCCGTGCAACTGTCGTGGCTGCCGGCCCTGGGCTATGGCTCGGCCGCGCAGGTCGTGCTACCGGCTATCGCGCTTTCCCTGGCTCCGATGGCCCAACTGATGCGGCTGATACGCGCGAGCATGCTGGAGACCCTGGGGCAGGACTACATCCGGACGGCGCGCGCGAAAGGGCTGTCCGAGCAGGCGGTTGCCTTCCGACACGCTCTCCGCAACGCGCTGCTGCCGGCCATCGGCGCCACGGGGGTCAACCTTGGCTACCTGCTCAGCGGCGCGGTGATCGTGGAGACCATCTTCACCTGGCCAGGTTTGGGTCAGTTGATGGTGGGCGCGGCGCTGACTCGGGACTACCCAGTGGTGCAGGGGTTCGTGACATATATCGCCGTGGTGGTGTTGCTGGTCAATCTGACCGCCGATGTTGCCCTGCGCATCGCAGACCCGCGACTCCGCTTCGGACGGGGCGAGGTGTAGCGGCCGATGAACGCAAATGCCGACAGTTCCGGAGCGCCCGTTCTCACCTCGCCGATAACCGGAAGAGCGCGCCGGCGCAGGCAGTGGACTGGTCTGCTGCGGGAGCCGGGAACCGCGTTGGGGCTGTTCCTGGTGGCGTCGCTTTTGCTGGCGGGGTTGCTCGCGCCCTGGCTCCCGCTGGATGACCCCACCGAAATCAACCTGCCGGACAGATTGCTGCCACCGTCGGCGGGACACCTGCTGGGCACCGACCATCTGGGGAGAGACACCTTCAGTCGCATAATTCACGGGGCGCGCGTTACCCTGCTGGCCGCAGCCGCCACCCTGGCCCTCAGCATGACCATAGCGCTCACGGTGGGGGTACTGTCCGGATATCACGGCGGCTGGGCGGACACGGCGCTGATGGGCGTGGTGGACCTGCTGCTGGCGTTCCCCTCTTTGATCCTGGCATTGGCCGTGGCGGGCGCGCTGGGGCCGGGCCTGTTGAACGTGCTGCTGGCGGCCGGCGCGGTCTGGTGGGTGGGCCATGCCCGCATAATTCGCGGGGTGACCCGGGGCGCGCGGCAGTGGGAGTACGTCACGGCGGCTCGGGCCGCCGGCGCCGGCAGCCTGCGCATCATCCTCCGGCATATGGCACCCAACATCCTCGGGCCGATCATCGTGATCGCGTCGCTGGACGTGGGCTGGATCATCCTGGGCATCGCCGGCCTCAACTTCCTGGGTTTGGGCGCGCAACCACCAACGCCGGAGTGGGGAGCGATGCTGAACGACGCCAGACCGCACCTGCAAACCGCTCCCCGCCTGCTTCTGCTGCCCGGAGCAGCCATATTCATCGCGGTTCTGGGATTCAACCTGTTGGGCGACGGGCTGCGGGACATGCTAGATCCCCGCACCGTGTGGCAGGGAAGCGGGTGATTGCCTACTCCCTGGAACGAACCGCTCTGCGTTGGGGGTTCGCCTATCCGACGCTTCGGGGCGCCAGGGGAATCCGGCGCCCGGGGTTGCAGTGCATTCCGCCTGGTCAACATTTGCTGACCCATACCGAAGTTGTTGATGGGCCTTCGGTGTCGGCAGCGAGCGCGTTCACTCAACGCGCCAACCGAGCCAGCCGCAATTCAACCGCGGGGCTCTCGACAACATCGTGATCCTCTCGTTTACCGGAACGCTCAACTCCACCGCCGCGGTCTCGGTTGGCTGCACTGCCCGGAGCGGAGCATCGGTGAACAGGCTGAGGGATTCCTCGGGTCACGGGCCGGAAATTGATGTGTCCGCAACGGCCGCAAAGTAGCGATAGAGCCATATTCGCACCGGATCCCGAACCGGACAGCGCTTACCGCACATACCAATCAGGGGACTGCTGACAGCCCCCTGATTGCGAAGCGGATGATCACGGCGTGTCGCCGGTTCGGGTTACCGCAGGAATTCCGCCAACTGATCCGCGTTGGCCCGCATCATGTCGAGATACTCGGGATAGACGCTGTCCGGCAACGAGCGGATGATCCCGACCTGGATGCCGGCGTCCCGGGCAACCTGTTCCAGGGCGTCGGCGGAGAATTGGGGCTCCGAGAACACTGCGGTCAGGCCACGGCGCTCCACCAGGTCCAGGACGTTTGCGATGTCGTCGGGCGAAACCTCCCCGCCATGGCCACCCACGAAGGCTTGAACCTCCATGTCGTATTGCGTGCCGAAGTACCCGAAGGCGTCATGGAAGGTCACCATCACGCGCCGGTCCGCGGGTATCGAAGCCAGGGTGTCGACGATGTAGGCGTCCAGAGCCTCCAGTTCCTCAATGTACGCCGCCGAGTTGTCGAGGTAGATTGCCGCGTTGTCCGGATCCGCTCTGACCAATCCGTTGGTGATCTGCTCCACGTAGTGAACCACCAAGCGGGGATTCTGCCAGAAGTGAGGGTCGCCCGCGCCGTGGTCGTGGCCGTGGTGGTCATGATCGTCGTGGCCAGCGTGGTCGTCGTGTCCTGCTTCATGGTGATCGGCCTCGCCGAGAATGCCGACGAAAGCGACCTTGGTGGGTGCGCCGGAAATTTCCCAGTGGTTCACCTCTTCCAGGTCGTGGGAGTCTAGGGCGAACACCTCGCCGGCGGCGGAGTCGGTGATGAATATGCGGCCGGGCGCCGTGGCCACGTGGGGCCGCGCCCAGAAGCCGGGATCGATCTCATCGCCCAGGACGTCGGACGTCGAGGCCACCAGGTGAAGGTCGTGGGCTTCGTACAGCCGTATTTCGCCGTCGCTCATCACCACTACCAGCAGCTCTCCGTCGTGGCTGAGCGCCACCTGGATGGGCCGCAGGTCCTCGGTGGCCGGTATCAACTGCTCCATCACGCCTTCTTCCGGCTCCACGACGTACAGACCCACCGCGGAACCCAGGGCGAAGAAATGGTGCAGCCCGTCATATCCCCAAACGGAGGTCAGGCGGAAGTCGTCGGGTGAACCAGCCGGAGCCGGTATGAAAGCGTCCTCGTATTCACCGTGGTGGTCTTCCACCATGAGCACGCCGCCGGTGCAGCCGAAAACGGCCACGTGCCCGTTGCCCGCGTCGCCGTGGAGGTCGGGACACCCTTCGGCTCTGTGCAGCGAGTTGCCGTCCAGGTCCCAGATCTCGGCGCCGATGGGCAGTCGGTAGTCGTCCGGGCTCTGGTCGAAATCGGGGTGCTGGATGGTAACGGCGAACAAGTCGTGGGACAGCGGCACGGCGGCGCCGTGATGGGGTCCGGCGTTGAGCACGATGGGTTGGTGGGCGCTGCCTTCCTCTTCCAGTTCGTGTTCGTTCAGCAGGACGATGTCTCCGGAACCGTCGTAATAAATGGTGGCCCATTCGCCGCCGATGTACATGTGGACCGGACGGTCGCCCGTGAGGTCGAGCCCCAGGAGGCTGACGTCCCGTTCCACCAAATCGAAGTGGTCGCCGTGCTCCTCCAAGTACATGCCGCCGTCGATGATGTTCACCGCGTTGGCGTCGGTGGAAACGGCGATGGCAAATCGCCCACTCGCGGTCGCATAGATTCGACCGGCGCGGGAACCCAGGTCGAACTCATTCTCGTGGACGTGCCCGGTCTCCAGATCAATGACCGACAGAGCGCCGGTTTCCCCATCGCCGACGAGCAGCCGGCCAGCGAGTTCGGCGCCGTGTTCGTCCCCGTGCTCCATCGCGTGGTCATGGTGGTCTCCTCCCGGGAAGGGCAATTCAACCAACTCTTGGGGCTCGAGTCCTTCCGACGCGACTACTCGAATGGCGTCGGCGGAAGAGGCGTTGTCGAGCAAATCTTCAATATGGGCGGCGAGGTTGGTCCCATTGCTGACCACGAGGTCGGCCTCAGCTATGCGCACACTATCAGCGGGAGCGCTCTGCCACGTGTGGACGTCAGTGCCCGGTTTGACCAGCGCGTCCACCTGCACCAAGTCTCCACCGACCTGTCGCACGAGGTCCGCGAGCACGGGGTTGCCTGCAACCACTTTCACAGGATCGGTCTGCACGGAGGCGTTTGCCGAAGACGCTTGGGCCTGCTGGGTTGCAGGAACTGCGGGGGCGGGAGCAGCGGCAGGCGCCGCGGTCGGCTGGGAAGGCGCGGCCTGGGCTTGAGGCGCGGTACCTGCGGCGGACGAATCACCGGTCGGAGGGAGATCCGGTTCTTCGCCCCCGCAGGCCGTCAGCAGCAGCGCAATTGCCGCCAGGGCGATGAGGAGCGCCAGGGCTGGCCGCAACGGAAGGGTTTTGGTAGAGAGCAAGCGCGGTAGTGCAGGTGGGTTCATCGGTTTTCTCCGTTGTTGTGGATGTCGATTGCCGGACTGATAGACGTGGCATATCCGCGATAATCTGTTTTGATATGTCATATCAATAATATTTTCCGGTTGGCCATTTGCTTCGATCATCTACGATGTTAGATATGACGTGTCAATATTGCGTGAGCAAAAATAAAGTGCGTCGGCGATCAATCGTCGACGCAATCGCCGCATTGGCCGTACACTTCCAGCCAATGGCCGGTCATCCGGAAGCCTGCGGCGGCGGCTGCTTCCCGGAGGATGTCCTCCGCATCGCATCTTCCCAGGTCCGCCGACACCCCGCAAATCCCGCACAGCAGGTGATGGTGGCGCCCCGGTTGGGTCAGCTGGTAGCGCAGTTCGTGGTCTTCCAGCAGCACCCGGCACACCAGATCGGTCTGCACCAACAGGCGCAGGCTCCGGTACACGGTGGCCCGTCCGACGCAGGGTAGGGACGCGCAGAGCTCCTCAGCGGTGAAGGGCCGGCCCTGGGCAACAACGGCGCTGATGACCAGGCGCCGCGGTTCAGTATCCCGGTAACCCAGGGCGCTCAATCGTCCGACGATGTCGTCCACCAATGCGGCGGAGCGCGGCCGGGGATGCTCGTGGCCGGAATGTTTGGCAAGGGTTGCGAACATTATGATACCGAGTATCGAATGCTACTATCGCAAATCCGCCGTGTCAACTTCGGATCGGGACCATCTGCCGCGAGCCCGCGTTGTGTAAGACGCGCTGTTGTTGCGGCGACTATATCAACGAGTGCGTCCTGAATGTTGTTATGCCGGGGCTTCCAGGCGTTCTGTCTTTTTGGGTTGCTCCGGGCCGGCGAGGGCACGGGGCATGTCATCGCCCCGGGACCGCCCAGATCAGTTTTTCCTTCCAGCGTTTCAATCTGTCCCTGCAATCGGGCAGTGACCGCCAACAAAACATGCGAGGGGTTCGATGGTCGGGAGGGGTTCGTATCCCATGAGCGCCGTTCCCATAGCTAAACCTTCCGCCCCAATGAACGCGCCGCGCCTTTCTGCCAATTCACCTCGCCAACTTTGAACAGTTACCGTCAAATCGCCTGATTGACAGCGACAGCGGGGGCAGTGTAGTATCGGCGGCTCAATAATTGATACGTCATATCAAAAAGGCTTGAAGGAGGATTCTGTATGAACACGCCCCGCAAAGTACCCGTTACCATCCTCACCGGCTTCCTCGGCTCTGGGAAGACGACCCTGCTCAACCGGATCCTGACGGAGGAACACGGGAAGCGCATTGCCGTGATCGAGAACGAATATGGGGAGATCGGCATCGATCAAGGCCTGGTCATCAACGCCGATGAAGAGGTTTTCGAGATGTCGAACGGTTGCATCTGCTGCACGGTGCGCGGAGACCTGATTCGGGTACTCAACAACCTCAATAAGCGCCGCGACAAGTTCGATTATGTGCTGGTGGAAACCACCGGGCTCGCCGATCCCGGCCCAGTCGCCCAGACGTTCTTCATGGACGACGAGCTTCGCGCGGAGTTCTCGCTTGACGGGATCGTCACCCTTGTCGACGCAGCCCACATTGATCAGCAGCTCGGCCGAAGCGACGAAAGCACGGAGCAGATTGCGTTTGCAGATGTCCTGGTGCTCAACAAGACCGACCTCGTCGACGGCGAGGCGATAGACAGGCTGGAAGCTCGGCTTCGAGACATGAACCGCATGGCGCGGGTCGTGCGCAGCGAGCGGGCGAACGTCCCGGTCGAAACTGTACTCAACCTCGGCGCATTCGACCTGGACCAGGTGCTGGAGCGTCGTCCCACGTTCCTGGAGCCGGAGTATCCGTTCGAATGGACTGGAGTCTATTCGCTGGATATTGGCCGCTACGAACTCAGC
The DNA here is from genome assembly GCA_022823105.1 of Dehalococcoidia bacterium. Taxonomy (GTDB): domain Bacteria; phylum Chloroflexota; class Dehalococcoidia; order Lucifugimonadales; family UBA3495; genus Bin87. The sequence continues at coordinate 17,798 of JAJDXU010000093.1, read as the reverse complement.
CTTGCCGAAGGGCCCGATCCGACGATGTCGCTCGTGGTCGTGCCTGACCAGGGCACGGATGACGGTGCCCTCCGGGACAGCGCGGAGTGGTGTGTCCGGCAGTACGCCGAACCGGCGGAGCCCGTTCTTCCCGGGGCAGAGATTCCCGTTGGAAAGCATGTGAACCTTCAGCTCGATTCCCCAGGGCGCAAGTCCTTCTTCCTGGAGGTCAATCAGCAGGTTCAGGTTGGACTGTACACCCAGCACCTCCCGGAGGAGTTCGATCTCCGACTGACGAACGCGGATGGCGAGGCTTTCAAACTGCCGGGCAGCTTTTGCGCCGAGCCTGACTGCGCAGAGGACGGCGCCTCGCGCATCAAGGGTGCGGCGGTTCCCGTCGAGGCCGAGCGTACCTGGGTTGCCCAACACGAGCACGACGACGAGGTGGGCTCGATCGCGATCGAGGTTGACGGCGACTGCGATCCCGCCAGGCTCAACACCTGGCTCAGCACACTGCTCAGTGAGCGCGGGGTGGACATCTTCCGGATGAAGGGTTTCATCAGCGTCGCGGGTGAGTCACGGCGCTTCGTCTTCCAGGGGGTTCACATGCTTTTTGACGGCCAGCCGGATCGCGAATGGGGGGACGGGCCCCGACGCAATCAGCTGGTTTTCATCGGCCGCAACCTTGACGAGCAGAGCATGCGGCAGGAGTTCGAAGCATGTCTCATTTAATTGCCAGCAGCCCGAAGGGCGTTCTTCGCCGGGGTTGGTCCGCGGCGGTGGGCGACTACGCTATGGCCGGGGGTTGGAGCCTGACCGGTGAGGCGCTGATTGTCGGTGATGCTGAGGGTGGAATCTACGCATTCGACGGCAAGTCCGGAGCGACCGTCTGGGCGCGGCCCGGCGTTCATGAGGGTGGCGTGCTCGCGGTGGCGATCCACCCAGGCGGAACCGCGTTTGCCACGGCCGGCCAGGACAGCCAAGTCTTAATTTGGAGTGCTGCCGAAGGTCAGGTAAGCAGGACCATCGAAGTCGGGGGCGGTTGGGTGGAAAACGCGGCGTGGTCGCCGGACGGCCAATGGTTGGCGATCTCCTGCTCCCGGCAGGTTCGCGTGTATAGCACGGACGGCGCGGAGGTTTGGCGATCGGATGATCATCCCAGCACCGTAAACGCGATAGCCTGGTCGGGCGTAGGGGAGCTGGCGACCGCCTGTTACGGTAGAGCGGCGTTCTTTGGCGCGTCCAGTGGCGAGCTTGGCCAGAAGCTGGAGTGGCAGGGATCCCTGGTGTCGATGGTGCTGAGTTCGGACGGAGATATCGTGGCCTGCGGCAGCCAGGACAACACGGTGCATTTCTGGCGTCGCACCACGGAGCTGGACTCCATGATGTCTGGATATCCCGGCAAGCCGTCGGCCCTGGCTTTCGATGATACCGGCACGCTTTTGGCCACCGGCGGCGGCGAGGCGGTGACGGTCTGGAGCTTCCATAGAGGGGGTCCCGAAGGCACAACGCCCGGCGTCCTGGAATTTCATGTTCAACCCGTTACAACGCTTTCCTTCGCTCCCGGCGCGATGCGCCTGGCATCGGGAGGTCGCGATGGCGCCGCGGTTGTGTGGTCGCTTCAGAAAGATGGAACAGGAGATCCGATAGGGGCCGCGGTTGTGGCGAGCCCAGTGGCCGATTTGTACTGGCGACCCGACGGGCGGGCGCTTGCCGCGCTCGACGCGCAGGGCGGCGTGACGGTTTGGCGGATAGGGCGAACCAAGGGCCGAATGGACCGTGCACGCGCCGGGTTTCGCCGCGCGTGGTTGAGCCAGTTGACAGGACTGAGTAATTAACCCCGCATACGCAGGGTTACGCGGCAGTGGGGGCGGCGGCTGATTTTCCGCCTACCCATCGGACGGTTACTCCTGTTGCCCCTGAACCTGTATGAACTGCGATTAAGAAGTAACCATGAATACAAGGCGGCAAAACCCTGCAATTCGCCCAGTCCAATGGAACAAATATCGCCGTCGCCCGGGTCGGGCTGAACGGCTCTACGACGTAACCTCTGTCGATCCCAATAGTTGCGTACCGCCGTGGTACGTCTCGGGTACGCCGTTGGCGTACTGCCAACGATCCTGCTCCCATCAAAGGAGAGGCTCAGGGTGAACCTGTCTGCCTCCGCAGGATCCATAAAAGAGGTCTGGGACCCGTCCGAACCCGATGAGTAGCATCTTGTACGCCGTCGCCTGAACCAAATCAAAAAGATGAGGACTTTCACGCCGCTTGACGGGAGTTAACCTCGTTAGCGCGCCCTATTGCCGTCGGCGAACGACCAGGACCGGCGCGTCCGAATGGCGCATGACGCGGTCGGCGACGCTGCCCAGGATCAGCCGGCCGAATCCACCGCGCCCGTGGCTCGCCATCACCACCAGGGTAGGCGCCACCGAGGCCCGATCGATTATGGCCTGCGCCGGATTGTCGTGGAGCAAATGCTGCGCATTGATCTGCAGATCCTCTCGGCCCGCTTCGGAAAGCCTGCTCTGCACACTTTGCAGGTACTCGCTCACCTCGTCGGCATCGGCCCGCATCCTTTCCCCCACCCAACGTCCAATGGAGAGAGCGGACGAGACTCCCGACCCGGCCAGGCGGACCCGATAGAATTGCTGGCTGGGCGTGACACGGGCCAGCAGCAGGCCGGCTCCCACCGCCGCCGCAAGGTTGGCAGCGTGTTCCAGTGAGATCTCGGCCAGTTCTGAACCGTCCAGGGGCGCGAGCACAGATTGGATTGCGGCCGGCGCGGCATCCCCGCCTGCCGCCCTTATGACCAGCACGGGGTTGGGCACCCCGTGCAACACCCTGTCAGTAACACTGCCCAGCGCCCAACGAGCGATTCCGCTCCTGCCATGGGTGGACATTACAGCGAGCGCGTCCGGGTCTGCGGCGATGTGGTCCACAATGGCCTGCTCCGGTGGGCCCGCCAGCGTCGCCGTCGTTACCGGACTGGCCGTCAGTTCCAGCCGACCGGGGATCTCGGCAAGGTAGCGCTCAGATCTGTGCCGCGCCTGTTCGACCATCATGTCCGTCGCCATCGGAGACCCTTCGGTGTGCGCAGCTTGCGAAAGGACGTCGAAAGCCTCAAAGAGTTCGATGGGGATGTCCAACGCTCCGGCGAGGAGATCAGCGTAGGGCAACGCTTTTTCCGCCAGATCTGAACCGTCCAGGGGCACTATGACTTTTGAGTACATGACGTTTTCAACCCCCCCAAGGTCGGGTTTCGTGTGTCAACGCTCCCGGCCACCATGCTACCATCCGCGGCCGGGCCGTGGTGTATCCGCCTGCCAATTGTTCCGATTGGCCACCCCTGAGGTCGAGCCACGCCCCGGATCTCATCGGGTTCCGGTGCGAAATGCGACCGCTACCGGATGGGGCCCGGCGGATTCACCTGCTCCATAAGGTCGTTGTCCCAATCCCCGTTGGCTTCCAGAATGGCCTTGGCGTCATAGGCGAACGCTTCGATGAGGTTGTGAGACAGATACACGTAGGTCCCCGGTTGGCGGATCGTATGGATGGACGCTCCGGCGGAGCCGGCGGCGATCACCCAGGTTTCCAGGTCAAGCGCGGGAGGGTCGTTGAATCCGCCGCGCTCCCACACGTAATCGCCGTGGCCTCCGATGAGGTGGGGATAGGATTGGCGGTTGGCCTGGGAGTGGACGATCAGCACGTTTTCTCCCACGCTGGCGGTGAGCTGTCCGTCGCCCTGTAGCGCACCAGTCACGCCGTTGAACACGATATGGGTGGGCGCCAGGGTTTTCATGGCTTCCAGATCATCGACCAGGGACGCCCCGGGGCTATCGTAACGCTTGAAGTCGCCGTTTTCTGCGCGGGGTAGGTAGTAGTCCTGCTCGCCGATGTAGTAGGCACGGTCGTACCGCAGAGGGTTTCCGGCCGGGTCCTGGAGGCCGCCCCTGGGCAGCACCATGATGGCACCGTTCATTCCGTGGGTGACGTGCCAAGGCACCATGGTTCCCCGGGGGCGCAGTGGTACACGAACACGCCGGGCTTGACGGCGCGGAAGCGCAGCACCACCTCCTGTCCGGGCCCGACGTGGGTCAGCGAACCGCCGCCCAGGGCGCCGACGGCGGCGTGGAAATCGATATTATGCAGGAGTTCGCTGCTGGACGGATTGACCAAGGTGAGCTCCACGTAGTCTCCCTCGTGGACGACTACAATCGGCCCAGGGACGGAACCATCAAAGGTGAAGGCCCACATCCAAGCGCCGGGAGCGACCTCAATTTCCTTTTCCTCGATGACCATGCGAATTTCCACGACCCTGGGTTCTGCTGGAGATTCCTGACTATGCTCGGGGAAGAAAGGAGGAGCCACCAATTCCTGGGTAACTCGTTCGAGGCCGCTTACGTCCTCGGGTTCCCAGGTTTTGGGGCCATCCCAATAAGCTGAAGTCCTGGCCGCGGTGGCTTCCGCTCCGCCGGGGGCGGCGATTGCCTCCGGGCTGGGCAGCGCGGTAGGCAGCGAGAATTCCGGGGTGGGCGTCGGGAGGGATTCGCGGCCACAGGCAACGCCTACGGCGATGAGTGCAGCCGCGAGCAACAACGCCAGGGCCGGGGCTGCGTTTGCGGGCCGGAGGTTCTTGCGGAGGTTCATATGATTGGCTCCTTCGTTACGTGGTTGGTTGCCACGTCCCAGTTTAGTGATGGCGTGTGAGGATGGCCGGGGATTCCGGGCCCGGGAGAAGGTGCGGCGGATGTTACGTGGAAGCAGCCGACGGCGGCCCGCTCCAATGGGCAAGGGCGCGGACCAGTGCGTCCTCAGGATGTTCCTGGCCTGGCCGGGTGTCCTGGTGATAGGCCACGACATGGACGTAGTGCGGATCGTGGCCGATGGCTGGCGGATCATAATGGACGTGGATCGCGTAGTCGGGCGTGTAATGCCACAACGACCGGGAGGGAGACGCATCCTGCATGCTGTTCTGCTCCCAGGCATGAAACGCATCGAACAGTTGCTGTCGGGTGATCGGACCCAGCGCTTCTCCGTCGGTGGTGATGATGTCATCAGGGGTGATGGTCGTCGACGCGCCGGGGTTGGGGATTGACCGGCCGGTGGACCGGCTCCGGACGATGTCCAGGGCTGCGGCGATGTTGGCCGGCGAATCGTTGGGCAGGTTGCCCTCGATCCAGTCTTCGAGCTGCTGGGCGATCTGGTAGGGTCTTGGCATCATGGTGGATTCTCCTTGCTACCGCACGTGGGTGATGATCCTGTGGGTACAACTAGCGACGTGACCAGGGTTGTTCCGTCCCGAAAGGGAGCAGACGCGAGGACCCAGGAAGCTCCCTTCCTCATGACCGGAAAACCGCGCCGACGATCATAACGCATCGACATTGGAGCCAGTTATCGTTGCGATGAACGTCCTGTGGGACGGGCGAGAGTCCGGCGGGATAATCGACCTCGGCATTGCTGGGATGGCTCCAGTGGCGCGCGCCCGTCCGGGATGGTTGAGCAGTGGGTCATATCGTAGAGGGGGTGGAGTCTCTAGGTCGTCATGGGCGTTTCTCCGGGGTTATGGCCTCGTTGGCCGATGGCTGACAGCCTGTTAGCAAACGGTGAGGTCACTATACAAACTTGATGGTATTACTGCAAGTTATTGACCTCTATACGATAAAATGATATGCTCTATTACGTATCATTATTGTGTAGGCGAACAGAGCAGTGATCGACCATTATAACCTCCTGGGCGTCCCCCGGGACGCCCAGGAGAAGGAGATCCGGCGGGCGTACCGTCGACTGGCCCGTGAGTATCACCCGGACGTAAACCCGGGCGACGACGATGCTGGCGAGCGTTTCAAGGCAATCAACGCCGCTTACGAAGTGTTGTCCGACCGGGAGAAGCGCGCCAAATACGACCGCTACGGCGACCAGTGGCAGCACGCTGAGTTGTTCGAACAGTGGCGGGCTGGATCCGAGTCCGACGGTGATTTCTTCCGATTCTTCAGGCGCGAGGACCTGGGCGGCGGCCCCGACGGATTCACCTACATATCCGGCAACGCCGACCTTTCCGACCTTTTCGCAGGGTTTGGCGGTTTCCGCGAACACGCCCGGAGACGGCCGGCGGCTGACGTTCCGGTGAGCATAACACTGGCCGAAGCCGACCAGGGAACCAGTCGCCTGATGAACCTGCCCGACGGTCGCCGACTGGAGGTCCGGATCCCGCCGGGTGTCCGGGACGGCAGCCGGGTCCACATTTCCCCGGACGGCAGCGCCGGCCACGACTACAATTTGCTGGTAACGGTTCTACCCCACGCGCGATTCGAACGCGATGGGGACAACCTACATACCATTGTTGACGTGCCGCTGGCGGACACCGTGCTGGGCGGCAAAGTGAACGTGAGAACCCTGCGCGGGCAGGTGGAATTGACCCTGCCGCCCGAGACGCAGAATGGCCGGCGCTTTCGCCTGGCCGGCCAGGGTATGGCCCGGCGGCACGACCCCGACGACCGCGGCGACCTGTATGCCGAGGTAAAGGTGGCGCTGCCCACGGGCCTCACCGCCCGGCAGCGCGATCTAATGCGGCAGTTTTGCGACGCCGGAATTCCTGAGGCTGCGGGACAGGCTTCCCATGAGACACAAGAGGAGCAAACGAAATGACACCCAACGACGAATGGGCCGCCGAACCCTGTTTCGTCATCAGCGTGGCCGCGCGGATCGTGGGGCTCCACGCACAGACGTTGCGGCAGTACGAGCGGGCTGGGCTGATCGAGCCGTTGCGCTCGCAGGGCCGGCAGAGGCTGTACTCGATGGAGGACCTGGCGCGGTTGCGACGCATCAAGACCCTCACCGACGACATGGGCATCAACCTAGCCGGAGCCGGCGTGGTGCTGAGACTCAGCGATCGAATCCGGGAACTGGAAGCTGAAATCGATGCTTTGACCCAAGGGACGGCCGGACGTCATCGGTCACATTATGCCACCGGGAGCCACTCCCAAATCCCATCCAACGGAGGAAACGAACGACATGGTAATGAGTGCTGACAAATTCACGCGCCAGGCGCAGGAAGCGTTGCAGCGTTCCCAGGAACTGGTGCGAAACTATCAACATACCCAGTGGGACGTGGAGCACGTGCTGCTGGCATTGGTGGCTCTCGAAGAGGGTCTGCCGGAACGCATCCTGCGTGAACTTGGTGCTGATCCGGAGGTGGTGAAGAGCCGTCTGCACCAGATGCTGGAAAAAACCCCCAAAGTGGTTTCCGGCTCCGCGGAGATTTTCATCACGCCCCGTTTGCAACGGATGCTCCAGACTGCCAACGAGGAGGCCGAACGACTTCATGATGAGTTCATCAGCGTGGAGCACCTGCTGGTGGCAGCCGCCCGAGAAAGCGCCGGCGACTCGGCCCGCCTCTTTCTGGACGTGGGGATCACGCAGGAGATGATGTACCAGGCCATGCAGAAGCTGCGGGGCGGGCACCGGGTCGATGATCCCAACGCAGAGCAGCGCTACCGCTCGCTGGAAAAATATAGCGTGGACCTGACCGAGCTGGCCCGGGTGGGCAAACTGGATCCGGTGGTGGGCCGCGACGCCGAGATCCGTCAGGTCATGCAGACCCTGACCCGTCGTACCAAGAACAACCCGGTGCTCATCGGCGAGGCCGGCGTGGGCAAGACCGCCATCGCGGAGGGCCTGGCCAGCAAGATCATCGCCGACGACGTGCCTGATTCCCTGCGCGACAAGCGGGTCATGGCGCTGGACATGGGTCGGCTGGTGGCCGGGGCCAAGTTCCGGGGCGAGTTCGAAGAACGCCTGAAGTCCGTCATCGACGAGGTGACCGCCTCAGAGGGCGAGGTGATCGTATTCCTGGACGAGATGCACACGCTGGTGGGCGCCGGCGCGGGCGAAGGAAGCCTGGACGCAAGCAACATGCTGAAGCCGCCTTTGGCCCGCGGCGAGTTGCAGGCCATAGGCTCCACCACTCTGGACGAATACCGTAAGCACATCGAGAAGGACCCGGCGCTGGCCCGCCGTTTCCAGCCCGTGTACGTGGAGGAACCGGACCTGGAACAGGCCATCGCCATCCTGAAGGCGTTGAAGCCCCGCTATGAGGCGCACCACAAGGTGACAATGACCGACGGGGCGCTGGATGCCGCCGTGCGCCTCGGCGACCGGTACATCACCGACCGCAAGCTGCCCGACAAGGCCATTGACTTCATCGACGAAGCCGCCAGCAAGGTGCGCATCGACGCCGGCATGCTGCCGCCCGAACTACAGGCGAAGGATAACCGCCGGCGCGAGCTGATGGACTTGGAGGAACGGGCGCACCAGCTTGGCGACTATGAAACCGTTGCCCGCCATCGCACGGAGCGCATGCGGCTGGAGGCCGAGCTGGAAGCCGAGCACGGGGCCATGGATCGGCCGGCCGGAGACGAACTGGTGGTTACGGAGAATGACGTCGCGCAGCTGGTGTCCAACTGGACCGGGATCCCCGTGGGTCAGTTGATGGAGGGAGAAGCCGAGCGGCTGCTGCACATGGAGGAACACCTCCATAAGCGGGTCATCGGTCAGGATGAGGCCATCAACGCGGTGGCCGACACCGTTCGTCGCGCCCGGTCCGGCCTCAACGACCCCAAGCGTCCCTACGGCAGCTTCATATTCCTGGGCCCTACCGGCGTTGGCAAGACGGAGCTCAGTCGCGCACTGGCAGAATTCCTGTTCAACGACGAGGACAGCATGGTCCGGCTGGACATGTCGGAGTACGGCGAGCGGCACACGGTGTCGCGTCTCATCGGCGCGCCCCCGGGCTACGTGGGGTATGACGACGCCGGGCAACTGACGGAGGCGGTGCGGCGCCGTCCGCACCGCGTCATCCTGTTCGATGAGATCGAAAAGGCGCACCCGGACGTGTTCAACATCCTGCTGCAGATACTGGAGGACGGACGCCTGACCGACGGCCAGGGCCGCACGGTGGATTTCCGCAACACCGTGATAATCATGACCAGCAACCTGGGTACCGGGGACCTGTCCCAGAATCCCTTCGGACTGAACCACTCCTCGGACCAGGAGGAGTCGGCCGGCAGGGTCACGCCCGAGATGGAGCGCGCGGTCCACGAAGCATTGCGGCGCGCGTTTCGCCCCGAGTTGCTGAACCGCATCGACGAAACCATCGTATTCCACCAGTTGAGCCGGGCCCAGATCGGCGAGATAGTGCAGTTGCTGGTGGCGCAGGTGCAGGAGCGGCTGGTCGAACGCGGTATAACCTGTGAGCTCACCGAGGACGCCTGCGACTGGCTGGTCGAGGAGGGGTTCGACGTCTCTTACGGCGCGCGCCCCCTGCGTCGGGCCATCCAGCGGCACCTGGAGAACCAGCTATCGCGTGGCGTGCTGGCCGGCGAGTTCGACGAAGGCGACCACATCATCGCCGACATGAACGCGGCCGGGGACGGTCTTTGCCTGAAGGCCGGCGGGTTCGCGCCAGCTGAGCCGGAGGTGGAGTTGGCTGGGGCAGCATAAGCCGGCGCCCGTGCACCGCAAACTAGGGCGGGGGAGACGGACCGAAACCGTCTTCCCCGCCTGGTTTTTCAAGATGACACTTTCACCACGCTCCGCGCACCCACGCGGGTCCGGTTGGTCCGCCGGAGGCGGACCAACCCCACTTCATGACCGGCCTGCTCATCCGGGTTGCCAAACGGTTTTGATCCGGCGTGGCCGTCATGGCGCCGACCATCTACATGCAGCTTTCACCCAACGAAATCCACTCCCAGGCCGAAGGAATGGTAGCTCAATTACAGAACAATTCTCCCAGGCGGCCGAGGTGCTGGCAGACGCTCCACCCGACATCCTCTCCATCACGACTTTCCCGATATCTGATTGGCAAAAGCTCTGGCCCGACAGCTCGTTGCAGGGATTGAACTTTGAGAGCCGTCAGGACACTGCCGCGGTGAGCGTATTCCCGAATTAGGTGGCAGCCAGCCGGCTGGATGGCGCGGTGCTGGTTGAACTGCACGAGGAATGGGCCAAAGGTCTCCGCTATCTCACCTTCACCGACGATGTCGACACCGAGACCCTGCCGGCACACAACCTCCTGGAGCCGCAAGTCTGAACAATAACAACGATGACGCTCACCACACTAATTGTCGGAGCACAACCCATGCAGTCAAACAGGGTACAACGGCCACGTTCACAGATGACGCACATATTTTTGCACAGCTAATTTGCGGTTCACACCGGCATTGGAGGTTGATGTTTGGCGCACACCGGCTTGATTTCAGGTGTGTGCATGCGTGTGCATTCCGGTACCAATGGGGACGGTTGCGGCGCAACGTGTCCGTTTGGGGCATTGCACAGACAATGCCCTGTACCCGTTACACAATGATGCTGATCCATGAGCGGTCTGTCCTTTCGGTGATCGCCGAATCAGACCGGACATAGGCAATCCGGGCGCGAGGATGGGCGGAAATGCATCGCGAACGTCGTCTGGTCCCCCTTTTGGGCGAGGGTAGACGGTGCGGCACGGGCCCCACCAAATATACGAACCTCTTACGAGCGGAAACACAAAATGAGGCGCGTAAACGATAGTGCATTCGGCGCAACAGCATGGCACAGGTTTAGTCGATTGACTAACGGCTGCGGCCATTGGAACCGGAGGTGGGTGGCGCTGTGTCTCTCGTTATCGTTACTCATATTGGCATTCAGCGCTACCTCGTGGCTCTGGCCGCAACCTGCTGCAGCCCAAAATACCCAATCCTCGTTGTCTACACTGTCGTTGAGCGACGTGACACTGTCTCCCACGTTTGAAGCCGGAACCACCACCTACATCGGAACGTCAGCCGCGGGAACCACGCAAACCACCGTTTCCGCGAGAGCTCAGGCGGGAACCGCGATCTCCATCTCCCCGGCGGACGCCGACGACGTCATTGACGGACACCAGGTGGACGTCGGCCACGGCACCGAAATCAGCGTCACCACCTCCGCCACAAATCAGCTGGACACCACCTATACGGTCGTCATTTCGTTCGGGGCGGCCTCGGTCCAGTCCATCGCAGTCACCAGCGACGCGGGAACCGACGCCACCTATGCCACGAACGACGTGATCACCCTGAGCGCGACTTTCGACCGTCCCGTCTCCGTGGACACTGCCGACGGCACCCCCCATTTGACCATCAGGTCGGGCAGCAAAAACCGTAACGCCGGTTACACCTCCATCGACTCGACCAACCGCGTCCTGTCCTTCGCCTACACTGTCGTGGCTAATGACCACGACCAGAGCGGCATCCAAATTCGCGCTAACTCGCTGTCCCCGAACGGCGGCTCAATCAAGGACAGGGCCACAGATGAGGATGCGGTCCTGGATCACGACGCCCTGGACAACCAGCCCAGCCACCGGGTGAACAAATACCCCACAATCCCCGCCGACGGCGTCGTCATCACCTCCACTCCGCTCGCCACGTCCGACACCTACGGAGCCGGAGAGACGATCTCCTTCACCATAACTTTCGACTCCGTGGTGGTGGTGGACATCAGTGGCGGCACCCCCGCCCTCAGGATGCGATTCTGGCATGAAGGCAGAAAATTGAGGGAGAAGGACGCGGGCTATGTCGGCGGGTCGGGCACCGATACCCTGACCTTCGAGTATGTCGTGCAGTCCGGTGACCGCGACAACAATGGGATCGCGATGCGCGCCAACCAGCTGCGTTTGCATGGCGGAACCATCAGGCATTACACGACCAACCGGGACGCCAACCTCAACCACCCGGCGCCAAGCCTCGGCTCCGGCACCAAAGTGGACGGCAGCCTCAGCGCTCCGGCCGCCACACTGTCCGGGCTATCACTGAGCGACATTACGCTGTCACCAGAGTTCGAGGCCGGAACAACCGACTATGTGGGAGTCGCGAGCGCGGGAATCACGGAAACTACAGTAGCGGCCACCGCTGAGTCCGGCGCCACGGTAACGATCGCGCCGCCCGACTCCAAGAGCGGCACCGACGGGCACCAGGCGGACATCAGCCAGGGCACGGAAATTGCTATCGTCGCGTCCGCTGACGGCAAACTGTCAACGATGTATACCGTAACGGTCCACTTCGCCGCGGCGGTGCAGTCCATCGCGGTCACCAGCGACGCCGGCGCCGACGCCACCTATGCCACGGATGACGTGATCACCCTCGCGGTCACGTTCAATAACGCCGTATCCGTGGACACTGCCGACGGCACCCCCTATTTGACCATCAGGTCGGGCAGCAAAAACCGTAACGCCGGTTACACCTCCATCGACTCGACCAACCGCGTCCTGTCCTTCGCCTACACAGTGGTGTCTGCGGACAATGACCAGAGCGGGATCCAAATTCGCGCTAACTCGCTGTCCCTGAACAGCGGCTCGATCAAGGACAGGGCCACAGATGAGGATGCGGTCCTGGATCACGACGCCCTGGACAACCAGCCCAGCCACCGGGTGAACAAATACCCCACAATTCCCTCCGGCGGCGTGGCAATCACCTCCACTCCCCTCGCCACGTCCGACACCTACGGAGCCGGAGAGACGATCTCCTTCACCATAACCTTCGACTCCGTGGTGGTGGTGGACACCGCCGGTGGCACGCCCGCCCTGAGAATGAGGTTCTGGCATCAGGGCATCACCGCCAGGGACAAGGACTTGACCTACGTCGGCGGATCGGGCACCGATACCCTGACGTTCGAGTACGTCGTGCAGCCCGCCGACCTCGATCGAAGCGGGCTCGTGGTCAGCCGCAACCAGCTGCGCCTGCATGGCGGCACCATCAGGCATTACACGACCAACCGGAACGCCAACCTCCGCCACGCGGCGCCAAGCCTGGGCGGCTCCCCCCACAAGGTGGACGGCAGCCTCAGCCCTCCGCGCTCAACACTCTCCACACTGTCGTTAAGCGACGTCACGTTGTCCCCAGCGTTCGAGGCCCAAACCACCACCTACATGGGAGCGACGACCGCAGGAATCACTCAAACCACGGTTTCAGCAACCGCTGAGTCTGGAACCGCAATCACCATCTCACCTGCCGACGCCGACGGTGGCACGGGCGGACACCAGGTGGACATCACCCAGGGTACCGAAATTACCGTCACCGCCTCCGCAGATGGCACAATCTCGACCAAGTATACCGTCGCGTTTCAATTCACTACGGCGGTACAGTCCGTCGCGATCGCCAGCGACTCCGGCTCAGACGCCACCTATGCGGAAGACGACACCATCGCCGTCGCGGTCACATTCAATTACCCTGTCTCAGTGGACACCGCCAACGGCACCCCCAGCGTGACCATCAAGGTGGGAGGCAACGACCGCGACGCCGGTTACTCCGGCATCGACGCGACCAATAAAATCCTGACGTTCTCCTATACGGTGGTGGCCGCTGACAGCGACCAGGACGGCATCTCCATCGACGCAAATTCGCTCTTGTTGAATGGCGGGACGATCACGGACAGCGCCATCAATACGGAAGCTGTTCTCGCCCACGATCCCATCGCCGACCAGGCCGGCCACCGGGTCAACAAGATACCCAGAATCGTCACCGGTGGCGTAGCAATCTCCTCCACCCCCCAGGCAACGTCCGACACTTACGGTTTCGGGGAGACCATCTCCGTCACCATCACGTTCGACTCCACGGTGGTGGTGGACACCACCAATGGCGCGCCAACCCTGGCAATGGAGTTCTCGGGAAGTGGCGGTACTCCGGTGACCAGCAACCTTTCTTACGTGAACGGGACCGGCACGGCCTCCCTGGTGTTCGAGTACGTTGTGCCAGTCGATGACATCGATGACGACGGCCTTGCCATCGACGCTAATCAACTGGCCCTCAACGGCGCCACCATCAAGCATCCAGCCACCGACAGGGATGCGAACCTGAACCACGCCCAACCCGGTACCAATGGCGTGTTCTCCGACCACAAGGTGGACGGAAGGCTGGGCGCTCCGCGCGCCACGCTGTCCGCGCTGTTGATGACTAATATCGCGCTGTCTCCCTCCTTCGAGGAAGGGATCACCGACTACGTCGGAACGGCGTCACCGGGTACCACGCAAACGACTCTTGCGTTCTCCGTCGATTCCGGAATGAGCTATAGAATCTCTCCCGACGACGGCGACGGAGGGTTGGGCGGACACCAGGTCAACGTCGGTGACGGCACCGAGATTACCATCACGATGTCGGCGACAAATCACCTCACGACTACCTACACCATCATGGTGTACTTCAATGCGGAAGCGCTGTCGGTGGCATTTTCCAGCGACCCGGGCGCAGACGCGACCTACGCCACCGGCGACGTGGTGTCGCTCGACGTGAAGTTCGACAAGCCGGTCTCCGTGAACACCGGCGACGGTACTCCCTACGTGACCATCAAGGTGGGCAATAACGACCGTAACGCCGCGTACTCCGCCATCGACTCCACCAACCGCATCCTCACCTTCTCCTACACCCTGACAGCCGGGGATAGCGACCAGGACGGTATTTCCATCGACGCCAATTCCATTGCCCTCAATGGTGGGTCCATCACCGACAGTGGAAGCGGCCAGCCTGCAATTCTCGTCCACGAGGCGGTGGCCGACCACGCCGGCCACCTGGTCAACAAGGTCCCCAGCATCATCCCGGGTGGCGTTCGCATCGCTTCCACACCCCTGGCCAGCGCAGATGCCTACGGAGTCGGAGAGGTCATCTCGTTCAGCGTCGCCTTCGACTCCAACGTGGAGGTGGACACCACGGGTGGTACACCCTCATTAAGGATGAATTTCCAGTCATCGCAGGGGGTGCCCCTGCTTCCCAAGGAACTGGTCTACGCCCGAGGCTCGGGCACATCAACGCTGGTGTTCCAGTATGAAGTGCAGTCCGGCGACCTGGATTACAACGGCCTTACCATGGAAGCGAACCAGTTGCGGTTGAACGGCGGAACCATCAAGCACGCAACCACTGCACAGGATGCTGTCCTCACGCATGCCAGACCCGGCGACGCCGGCCGGTTCCCCGGCCACGAGGTTAACGGCGGGTTCCAGGGCGCCGCGCTCACTGCCCTGTCCCTGGGCGATGCGACTCTTTCGCCGACCTTCAATCCCGGAATTGGGAACTACACCGCAGTGGTGGGGCGGGCCGTCCCACAAACCACTGTCGCGGCTTCTGCCGCAACCGGGACCACGATCAGCATTTCCCCCGAGGACTCGAACACCGGTACGCCCGGACACCAGGTTGACCTGGTGAGGGGCGCCAACACCATCACGGTCACGGTGTCCAAAAGCGGTCTGATCACCCGCACCTATACCGTCACGGTCAATCGAACCTGGGCGGAAATCCGGAAGGTAGCCATCACCAGCGACCCTGGATGGGACACTACCTACGCGCCCGGGGACGAGATCGAAGTGTCCATCACTTTCAATCAGCCGGTGTCGGTGGATACCACCAACGGCAGGCCTTATGTTGTGCTCACGTCGGGGGTTCGCCATCGCAACGCCACCTTCGCATCAGTAGATCCCACCAGCCGGATACTTACTTTCACCTACACCGTGGGGCCCGTGGACCATACTGAATCCGGAGCGGCGCTGAGGGAAGATAGTCTGGTTCGCAACCGAGCGACCATCAAGCACGCCTACACCAACGAGAATGCGCTGATCACCCACCCAGTTCTGCGTCCCGACCCCCGGCATCGGATCAACAAGCAACCGCAGATTATCCCTGGAGGCATCAAATTCGCCTCGAACCCAGTCGCCGGCGAAGGTACCTGCGGTGAGGGAGAGATCATCAGGTTCAGGGTCACCTTCGATTCGCTGGTGGTCGTCGACACCGAAAATGGCGTCCCGTTCCTGAGGGTCTGGCTTGCCGAACGTGGCCACCTTGGCGGTGATGTTCCCTTCAGATACACCGCCGGCTCCGGCTCCCATAACCTTTATTTTGAGCGGGCGGTCCAGCCCGGGGATGCGGATAACGACGGCATTTCTGTGAGGTCAAACCCACTTTCTCTCAATGGCGGCGCCATCCGCCACATGACCACCCACAGAGACGCTCGCTTGTCGAATGGCGGTGTCGATACAGATTCCGGCCACAAGGTGGATTCCACAATAACGCCCACGTTGCTCTCTCTTTGTGGATTGCGAGTCCCGAACAAAAACGCCGAGGTGGACCTCTGCTGGCAGACGTCAACTCCCATCCCGACCGACGAAGACGTGATATTTGAAATGCGCTGGAAGCCCTTTTTTGGAGTTCCCATCGACAAAACCGACACCGAGGATTTCAGAGAGTGGCAAGAGTTCGCCCGGGGGAATAACTACACCAGCTGCCCGTCGATGTGCGTCCAGACCACACACACCATCAGCTCCGGTCGCGGCGGGGGGGCAACTTACCAGTTGCGCATGCGCCGAGGCGATACCATCCTGAAATTGTCAAGCCAACTGGAGGTGCATGCTCCCAATCTGGATTATGCCGAACTGGACGCAGAGTTGAGCGGTGTCTTCCATCCTCATGATTTCACGTCGTACCCGGGCAACGTCGCGACAGGCCCGTTCCGCACCGATTTGACCTTCACTGATCCCGTGGTGCGCGCCACGGTTGTGGAACTGGTCAGAGGTCTGCAACCCTCGGATTTCAACATATCCAATGGTACCGTTACCAACATAGTACCCGACCCGGGCGCCAGCTACGTGATAACCGTCGTGCCCACCGTCCTTGGCAAGCCGGTCACCATCACCCTGCCTTTTGGAACGGTATCCGGCGTAGGGGCGGCGATCCACCAGGACGGCAGGAACGACTTCACGCGCCGCAACAATGCTTCCAACACCCTGACCGTGAAAACCGCCGAACAGTGATCTGGCGGTGCAAGGTGAGTACCGCCGTTCTCGTCTCGATCCTCTTGGCTAGTATTCAGTCAACCTTGGAAAGGCAGGGATAGAAGGGATGGAGTTTGGTTCTGGCGTCGTCGGTACTGGATCGCCAGTTGGGCGGGACGCACGCGGTGTTGCGCCGCGCTTCCACAGCGGTGATGGCACGTTGCAGGGCGTCGGCGTCCGGGTTTCTTCCTTTGAGGCAGGCTCGGCTGAGCACGCTGAATCTAATCTCCGCCATGTTGAGCCAACTGGCATGCTTGGGGGCGTGGTGAACTCCAGGCGTTTCACGATGCGTCGGGCCTCGTCCGCAGGAAAGGTTTCGTACAAGGATGCCATACGGTGGGTGTTCAGATTGTCGAGAACCACGCGGATCACGGGCGCGTCGCTGCACGCCAGGACGATCAGACCGGCTTCGGCGCGATCATCCAGATTGCGGTACCGGTTGGCTTGGGGGGGGGGGGTCGTGCGGAACGCTGTCCGATCCCCCTCAGCGTACCACCGCCGGACCCGGTACACCCTGCATGGCGACGTGTCCAAGTCCGCCACCATCTGGGACGCACTCCAACTCTCGTCGGTCTAGAGCAGGATGCGAGTTCGGTTGATCACCCGTGCTGAACTCCGGCCGCTACGGATCAACCGCTGCAGTGTCATGCAAAATCAACTGGGCGCGGAACACCTGCAGCGTGCTCTTGGCAAAGGGCCGATCCTCGATCTCAATGCCCAACGCCACCTTCCAGAGAATGTCGAAATCGGCTCGGGCCTTTGCCTAGTGCTGGATCAAATCAGGAATTTCAGGGATAGAGGCGATGGAGTTTGGAGCGAGCATCCTGGGTGCTGAAACGCCAGTCAATGGCAGCCTTGGCGATGTTGCCTCGGGCCTCATAGGCGTCAATAGCTCCGGCCAGTGTTGCTTCGTCGCCGTGGCGTCCTCGGAGGCAGTCTCGGGTCAATACGGTGAACTCAATCTCCGCCATGTTGAGCCAACTGGCGTGTTTGAGTGTGTGGT
>JAJDXU010000145.1 GCA_022823105.1 Dehalococcoidia bacterium | reverse complement strand
CGGCATCGCCTGCGCCACCACGATGTCTCCCAGCGACATCGACCCGGCAACCACCACCACGCCCAGCAGCGACAGCACCACCGGCACTTCGTAGCTGATCAGCACCGCCACCGCGCGGCCGGCTCCAAACAGGGCATACCGGTTGTTCGATGCCCAGCCCGCCGTGAAAATCGCTATCGACGTCAGCGAACTCACCGCCAGAACGAACAGCACGCCCACGTTCAGGTCAACCAGCGCCACATCTTTGGCGAACGGTATCACCGCCGTCGCTACCAGCAGCGAGGACACCATGATCACGGGGACGGCTGTAAACGCCAACCGGTCCGCGCCGTAGGGGATGATGTCCTCTTTCGTAATCAGCTTCGTCAGGTCGGCGATGGGTTGCAGCGCGCCAAACGGGCCCCAGCGGTTCGGGCCCACCCGGTTCTGGAACCGTCCCAGCAACCGCCGTTCTCCCCAACTCACCACCGCCGCTCCCAGCAGCACCGCGTTGATCAGGATCAGCATGATGACCACGCCGGCGATCACGTACGCCAACCAGCACGGCACAACGTGCGCCGCCACCCCGTAAATCCAGTAGAACAGCGGGTTGCCGCCGAACACCCCCTCGGGGTCCAGCATCTTGTCGGGCATCGTGATGCAGCGCATTAGCGGTCAACCTCGCCCATGTTGATGTCCACGCTGCCCAGCGACACGATCATGTCCGCCAGTTTCCATCCCAGCAGCAGGTGCTCGGTGATCGTAAGGTTGATCAGGGAGGGCGAGCGGATTTTACACCGGTACGGCGACACGCCTCCGTCGCTCACCAGCAAAAATCCCAACTCGCCTTTGGAAGCCTCAACCCTGCCGTAAGCCTCTGCGCCCGGCTCGGCCCGCAGCACCATCGGCAGTTCCAGGCGCACCGGCCCCGGCTCAATCTGCGCGATGCACTGCCGCACAATCCTCAGGCTCTGCCGCACTTCCTGCATGCGCACCCAGAACCGGTCGTAGTTGTCGCCCGCGCTCCCCACGGGGACATCGAATTCCACTTTGTCGTACGCGTCGTATGGCGCCATCTTGCGCCAGTCCCAGTTCACGCCGCTGGCCCTCAGCACCGGCCCACTCACCGAACAGTTGATTGCCACGTCGGCCGGCAGCGGGCTGACCCCGCGCGTCCGCACCATCAGGATCTCGTTGTTGAGCAGCAGGTTTTCGATCTCTTCAAGCTCGCCTTCAAAATCGTCCAGGAACCGGTCCAGGGCCGGCCAGAAATCCGGCGGTGCGTCTGAAAACACGCCGCCCGGCCGCATGTAGCTCACCGTGATTCGCGCGCCGCACAGCATCTCGAACAGGTCCAGTATCCGTTCCCGGCTGCGGAAGGTGTACATCAACGGCGTCCCGAACGCCCCCAGTTCCTGCACGAAGAATCCCACGGCGATCAGGTGGCTGGCAATCCTTTGCAACTCCGCTGCCAGTGTCCGCAGGTACTTCCCCCGAGGCGGAGGCTCGATCCCCAACAACTGCTCCACCGCCAGGCAGTAAGCTTGGTTGTTGATCATCGACGACGTGTAGTCCAGTCGGTCCGTCAGCGTCACTACCTGGACGTAGTTCCGTTCCTCCGCGAGTTTCTCCGTTCCTCGATGGAGATACCCCAGGACCGGCTCCACCTCCACGATGTCCTCGCCATCGAACGTGATCCGCACCCTGAACACGCCGTGCGTGCTGGGATGCTGCGGCCCAACGTTGACCGTCATCGGTTCGGTGCGGATCGTCATGGTGAACTGCGCGCCCCTGCCTACAGGAAATCTTTCCGCAGAGGATGGCCGTCAAAACCTTCCCACAGCATGATCCGTTTCATGTTGGGATGCCCGGTGAACCTGATTCCCATCAGGTCCCAGATCTCGCGTTCCTGGAAATCCGCGCCTTTCCACACGCTCACCACCGACGCCGCGGTCGGCTCTTCCCGCCCGTACACCCGGCTGCGTATCACGCCCGTGTGCTCCTTTGCCAACGACGTCAGGTGATACACCAGCTCGAAATATTCCACGAAGTCGATGGCGCTGACCGCATTCAGGAACGCGAAGTCCAGGTCCGGGTCGTCGTGAACGAAGCTCGCTACCCTCCCCATCGCATCCGGTCGTACCCAAACCGACGATTCGTCCCACTCGATCACCACGTCCGGCACCGCTTCCTGCAGACGCCGGGCCAGTGTTTCGCCGGGTATCGCCGTGATTGTCACGGTTTGAAGCTTCCGCCGCCAATGTTGCGGTATTTCTTGATCTTCTCGTGCAGCTCCATGATCCCGTACAGCAGCGCGTCGGGACGCGGAGGACAACCGGGCACGTACACGTCCACCGGCACGATGTGGTCCACGCCCGGCACCACGCTGTACGACCCGAAGTACGGCCCGCCGCTCGTCGCGCACACTCCCATGGAGATCACCCAGCGCGGCTCGGCCATCTGCTCGTAGATTCTCTTGATCGGCGGCGCCATCTTCCACGTTACCGTGCCCGCCACGATCATCAGGTCCGCCTGCCTCGGCGACGCCCGGAACACTTCCATTCCGAAACGCGAGATATCGAACCGTCCCATCGCCGTTGCCATCATTTCAAACGCGCAGCACGCCAGCCCGAACGACACCGGCCACAGCGCCGATTTGCGGCTCCAGTTCACCAGCGCGTCCACCGATGTCACCATCAGGTTCCGCTGCAGATCCTCGGGTACCTCGATGGCCGGCACTTCTATCGGCGTTTGCGATGCCGCGATCAGGTCGTTGACCAACTGCCCCTCGGACCGGTCAATCTCCCACGTCCGACTGTGCAGTGGCCCACCCACCGAGGGCAGCTCAAAATGCGTCGACTCCTGCATCCCGTTCAGCCTTGCCATTCCAGGTCTCTCTTCCGCCAGGCATACGCCCACGCCAGCAGCAGGATGCCCACGAATACCGCCATCTCAATCAGCGCGAACAACTCCAGCGTCAGGAACTTCGTCGCCCACGGATACAGGAACACCACCTCAACGTCGAACACCACGAACAGGATGGCAAACATGTAGTAACGAAACTGGAACCGGTTCCACGTCCCGCCGATTGTTTGCACCCCGCACTCGTAGGTATCGTGCTTCACCGGGTCCGGCCGCTCTGGCCGAATGCCCAATCGTGATAGCGCATACGACGCCCCGAGCATGCTGCACGGGACGATTATGGAAAGCGCCAGGAAGATGGCGATCAGTCCGTATTGGCCGAAATAATCTTCTAGCATCTCGGTGCGTTGCCCCCCTCGCCAATGCGACGCCGCCATTGCTGTTCGACAGGTTTGGCGGCAACAAACCGTCTGGCTAAATGGGCGGCGGCATTATACCATAACGAGGCTTCCGCAAACCCCGAACATCCAAG
>JAJDXU010000439.1 GCA_022823105.1 Dehalococcoidia bacterium | reverse complement strand
GGCCGACGAACTGCTGCCCGACGAGGTGGATTTCGTGGGGGGACACCCCATGGCCGGCCGTGAGACCCCGGGCCCGGAGAACGCCGACGCCACCCTGTTCACGGGGAAACCATACTGCGTCATCCCCAGCCAGAAAGCCAGCCAGCGGGCGGTGGGTGAAATAACGACCCTGGCGGAGGCCGTGGGCGGCGTGCCGTACTTCATCGGCGTCGACGAGCACGACAGCTTCGTGGCAGCGGTGAGCCACCTGCCTTTCGTACTGTCCACGGCGCTGGTAGGTTGCACCAGCAAATCGGCGAACTGGTCTGACATTGGGCAGCTGGCATCCTCAGGGTACCGGGACATCACGCGCCTGGCAGCGGGCGACACCATCATGCACCGGGACATCTGCGTCAGCAACGCCCAACCGATCGTGGCCTGGATCGACGCGTTCATCCGAGAATTGTACGAATACCGCAAACTGCTGGACACCGACGGCGCAGAGCCGGACGCGGGAGCAGTCGAGACGCTGTTTGAGGACGCGCGGGTGGCGCGGGCCAAGTGGATGGCCGGTGAGGTAAACCCAAAAGCGCGCGAGATGCAGCAGGTGAGTGAATACCCGTCTTTCGGCGAGTCCATGAGCCAGATGTTCATGGGAGGCTGGGGGCAGCGAGCGTTGCGCCGAATGATGGGAGAGCGCGACGATCGGGGCGGAGACCGGCAACCGACTGACCGGCGTCCGCGCCGAGGAGATTAGCAATGGACCAAACCGTGCACAGACCCGATCGTTTGACGGGCCATCTGGCCGTGCCGGGCGACAAATCGGTTTCCCATCGCTCGCTGATTCTCAATGCCATTGGCAAGGGCAGCGCCACTGTGACGGGAGTGTCGGATGGCGCGGACGTGAAATCGACCGCGGCCTGCCTACGGGCCATGGGCGTGAACATCGAACCTCTGGATGAGCCGGGCAGTTTCAGGGTTGACGGGCTGGGTCCCGATCTGAACGAACCGGCGGACACCCTGGACGCCGGCAACAGCGGCACTTCGATGCGACTGCTGTCCGGGCTGTTGGCGAGCCAGGGATTTCTGTCGGTGTTGAGCGGCGACGGGTCCCTGCGATCCCGCCCGATGGGCCGCATCGTGCAACCCCTGCAGCAGATGGGCGCGTCGGTCATGGGGCGGAACGGGGACACCCTGGCGCCGCTGGCGATACGGGGCGGGAGCCTGCGGTCCATCGAATACGAGATGCCGGTGGCCAGCGCGCAGGTCAAATCGTGCCTGATGCTGGCGGGCTTGTCAGCCGTGGGCCCGACGGTCCTGCACCAGCCGGCGCTGTCCCGCGACCACACGGAACGCATGATGTCCGCCATGGGCGCCCGGGTGGAAGCGGAGGGATTGACCCTGACCCTGCATCCGGCGGAACTGCGAGCGGCGGACGTGGCCGTCCCTGGCGACATCTCGTCGGCAGCGTTCTGGATGGTGGCCGGGCTGATTCACCCCAACGCCAGGGTGACCATCACCGGCGTTGGCCTGAACCCCAGCCGGGCCGGCATCATCGACGCGCTGCGAATGATGGGAGCGGGTGATTCCCTACAGCTGGAAAATGAGCGGGTGGAAGGCGGCGAGCCGGTCGCCGACGTGGTGGCGTCGTCGGCCAACCTGAAGGGAATCGACTTGGGCGGCGAGATCATCCCCATCATGATCGATGAGCTGCCCGTGCTTGCGGTGGCAGCGTGTTTCGCCGAGGGAGAGACGACCATAAGGGACGCCGCGGAGCTCCGGGTCAAGGAATCTGACCGAATCGCCACCACCGTGTCGGAACTGACCCGACTGGGCGGCAAGTTGGAGCCACGGGACGACGGGATGGTAATTCACGGCACGGGGCGGCTCACCGGCGCAGACGTGGAGAGTCACGGCGATCACCGCCTGGCGATGTCGATGGCCGTGGCCGGACTCGCCGCGTCCGGTGAAACGGTCATTCACGGAGCCGAGGACGCATCGGTGTCCTACCCAACGTTCTGGGAGCACCTGACATCTCTGACCTCCGGGGAATGAGCGAAGTCGCAGAGCTGCCGCAAGCCAGCCCGGCGCCGCCGATGCTGGTTGTGCTCTCGGGCCCATCGGCATCGGGCAAAGGCTCCCTGGTCTCCAAGCTGCGAGAACTCGACCGACCGTGGCATTTCGCGGTGACGGCGACCACGCGCCCGATGCGCTCCGGCGAAGTGGACGGCGAGGACTACATCTTCCTGGACGTAGACTCCTTTCTGCGCATGAGGGAACGGGACGAACTGCTGGAGTCGGCCCAGGTATATGACCGGTGGTACGGCGTACCACGCCAGCAGGTGCGCGATCCGCTGATCTCGGGCAAGGATGTTATCCTTGAGATAGACGTGCAGGGGGCTGCGACGATCCGTAAGATCGCGCCGGAAGCGTTGACCATCTTTGTGATGCCGCCCAGCATGAGAGAACTCAGGAGCAGATTGTCCGGTCGAGGCACCGAAGACGCAGCCGATATGGAGCGCAGACTTCAGGAAGCTTCATCGGAGATCGCGAGGATGGTCGAGTTCGACTACCGAGTGGTGAACCGTAACGGCCAGCTTCACCAAGCGGTGATGGAGATTGACGCCATCATCGCCGCCGAAAAATGCCGGGTGAATCCGCGCCTGGTACAGATGCTATAACGAGGGGTCACGCATGACGACACCGACCGAATCGAGCGCCGGGTTGAGGGACTCAGGGATCGTCGACACGATCGGCGGCGACTCGCCCCTGCGCCCGCGCCTGCCCGACTGGCTGAAGGTCCGGATGCCCGGCGGGCCGCGCTACATCGAACTGAAACAGTTGATGCGGGACAGCCAATTGCACACGGTGTGCGAGGAGGCCCACTGCCCCAACATAGGCGAGTGCTGGGAGAGGTCGGCGGCGACGTTCATGATACTCGGCGACATCTGCACCCGCGCCTGCGCCTACTGCGCAGTGACCACCGGCCGGCCGGGCACGCTGGATTTGGGCGAACCGTTCCGATTGGCGGCCACGGTGAAACGGATGGGGTTGCAGTACTGCGTCATCACGTCGGTCAACCGGGACGACCTGCCGGATGGAGGAGCGGGGATTTTTGCCGCGTGCATCAAGCAGGTCCGCGCCGCAGTCCCCGGCTGTCGGGTTGAGGTGCTGATTCCGGACTTTGACGGCAACTGGGATGCGCTCGAGAAGGTCGTTTTGGCAGAGCCCGAGGTCTTGAACCACAACATCGAATCGGTGGGGCGCGTGTTCCACCGCGTCAGGCCCAAAGGCGACTACCGGCAATCGCTGGAGTTGATCCGGCGGGTCAAGGAGATCAATCCATCGATGCCCACCAAGTCGGGTATCATCGTGGGCATGGGCGAGACGTTGGATGAGGTCAAGCAGACGATGGCTGACCTTCGCTCTGTGGACTGCGACCTGCTCACCATTGGCCAATACCTGAGGCCGTCCATCAAACACATTCGCATTGACCGTTTCTATACACCGGCGGAGTTCGAAGATCTCCGGACAGCCGGCGAACGGATGGGGTTCAAACACGTGGCGGCCGGCCCGCTGGTGCGATCGTCATATCATGCCGACGACCAGCACTCGGCCGCGGCGGCGCAGTTATCCCCCGCAGTCTGATCAGCCTAGGGGTTCCCCGGAACCCGACGCTGGGTTTTAAGGTGCTCTCCCTGTGCGGCCGGGT
>JAJDXU010000313.1 GCA_022823105.1 Dehalococcoidia bacterium | reverse complement strand
CGCCGTTGCTGAAGAAATACTCTATCCCGCGAGAGGCCAGCAACTCCAGGTAAGCCTCCGCGACGCTCTCCACCGGGGCGTGGTTGTACATTTCAAATCCTCGCAAGCAGGTCTGTCGACGTTGGGATTGGCGCGGGCCAGGCTTTCCCGACTATGCGGGAAACTGGAGGTGGGCCGCGATGTCGCTTTCCGTGCGGAACGGGCCCCAATCGCGCGGGATGTTGAGCAGGCCGTCGTCCAGATCATCCACGCTGTTCTGACCGCAGTAGGCCATGGCACGGTTGAACTCCTCGCGCAGGATCTCAAGGACGTGATGGACGCCATCGGCGCCGTTCAGCGCGAGGCCCCAGTAGAGGGGCCGCCCGATCGAGACCGCCGTGGCGCCCAGGGCCAGCGCTTTGAGCACGTCGCTGCCCCGCCGAACGCCGGAATCGACGTACACCTCCACTCGTCCCCCGGTGGCGGCGACTATCTCGGGCACCATTTCGATGCTGGACATGGTGTCGTCGAAGCGGCGCCCTCCGTGGGTGGAAACCATGATCGCGTTGACGCCGTGGTCCACGGCCATGCGAGCGTCTTCGGCAACGCGGATCCCCTTCAACACCAGCGGCAGATCGGTGAGGCTTCGCAGCCAGTCCAGCTCGCGCCAGGTGAGGGGCGGGCATTGCGGCATTTCCCAATCCGGAGATCCGTCGGCTGCCAAGGCTGCGACCGCGGGGTTCTCATGGGGACGGAAGTTGCCGTACTCGCCCGGGCGTTCATAACGATTTCGCAGATCACGCTCCTTGGGACTGGGGAAGGGCGCGTCAACGGTGAGCACGATGGCCTTGAAACCGGCGGCCTCCGCCCGCTTCACCAGGTTCTCCGTCAGATCGTAACCGCGATGAGAAAGCTGGAACCACAGCGGTCCCGTCGCCGCCTCGGCGATCTCCTCCATGCTGCAGTTGGATGAGGTGCTGCACATCATCAGCGTACCGGACATGCCGGCTCCGCGCGCGGTGGCGCGCTCCGCTTCGGGGTGCGCATTCAGATGCGAATCCGTGGGCGAGATCATCACCGGAAAGCTGATGCCGTCTCCCAGCACGGTGGTGGTCATCTTTCGTTCCGTGGTATCGCGAAGAAAGCGCGGCCGCAGCGTCAGGGACTCAAAAGCGGTCCGGTTTCGGGCGGTGGTTCTCTCGTCCATCGCGCCGGCTTCGATGAACACCCAGTTGTTGTGGGGCAGGATTTGCCTGGCGCGGGCCTCGTAGTCGTAGAGGCTGATTGGATCCATTCGCACGGTTGGACTCCTTGTAATCTCGATTGCGCCGTCGAACTGTCTCCGTGGCACAGCCCGTCTTTCCAACGGCGGGCCCTCCAAACCAACGGCCGGGCAACGGTAGCATTTTGCCCCGGCGGTTTCAATTGACGCTTACCCGATGTAACTGTTCAGACGATCTCGACGCCCAGACCCTCCCGTCCAGCAACACCCTGGCGACAGCAGCCTGAACAACATCAACAAGGATGTCGTCTTTTACACCTATTGTAGGTTGCAGGAGCCCCGTGGATCGGCCAATGTGCGGGGCGGGCGAGAGGGGCGCGGTTGACCGAACGCGAGCGGAAGGTGCTGCCTTACCTGGCGCTGGGCTGGGAGACGCGCTACATCGCCGAGGAACTGGGCGTGAGTTGGTACACGGCGCGAAACCATATCGATAACCTCCGCAGAAAGCTCGGCGCGTCGAACCGCCTGGAGGCCGTCATGATCGCCATGCGGCTCGGCATCATCCCCCCGGAATGACGCCGCGATTTCGGCTCAACCCGTTTTCCAGGCGCGCCCCGTGCCTGCCGAAATGGGAATCAATGCGTGTCATTCGAGTTGCCGGAACATGTGCTCAGGTAGTGGTTTCAGCGCCTCGATCGGTATGACCTCCGGCTCGTCCGCGCCCGGCGGCTGCCACCAGATCTGGAATCGCGACGGTGGTTGTTCCGACAGGTAGGTTATGCGAATTGTGTGCCGTCCTGCCGGCAAATAGACCGATCCGTCCGGCGCATCTGATTTGATCACAGTCGCACCTTCGATTTCCACTGACAGATTTCCGAATATCTCCCTGGCACGAAAACCGTATTCGCCGTCTGTGGAAGCATCCAGGATGCCGTCCCAAACTGCGACGTACGGCTCCGGAACGGGTGGCGTGTACCAGTCAGGATGCGCCAGTGAGGGGAGCGACGCAAGGAAGTCGGGAGGTCTGTCGGGAATCTCCACATCGTTCTGGAAATATCGGCCCGCCAGCCCGGTGGGACGGACTGGGTCGTGGTACAGATTCGAGGATGGAATCGGCTCGGGTTCCGAAGCGCCGGGAGGTTGCCAGAGCAGTCTCGGGGGAGTTGTACCGGTTATTGCGCCCCGCAACCGGAGGCTGTGAACGCCGATAGCCGGTTCGACCACCGCATTCGGCTTATGGTCATCAATCAGCACACGTCCGTCCAGCAACAATTCCGCCGTGTGATCGCCCTCAAGGATGAATGCGTACTGGCCAGCCTCGCGGACGTGCAGAGCGCCCTTCGCATCAAGCGAAACGGCATCGGGCGCCCCGGTTGCGCGCAACCTGAGATCGCCGGTGTCAACCAGAATCGCCTCCCACCGTTCGCCCGCGGGAGACGTGTAGATTGCCGTCAACCCGTGCGCCTGGACCAACTGCTGCTGGCTGATCGTCGCCCGATAGAACAGGACTCGATCACTCCCAGGAACCGTTATGGGCACGATATCCGCGTCAGGGTAGTAGAGACTGAGAGCGTAAAACAAACCCTTTTCCCGAGGGGAAATATAAACCGTCGCACCACGGGGAGCCTTTTCCGACGGGATCGGTGCGCCGTCGGGCGTCGCCACCACTTCGGGGCTCGGCCAACTAGTCAGCAGTCCGGCAACCGAGTTGTAGGCATAGTCGCGCGTGGCGAAGATGGTGTTGCCCTGATTCAACCGATCCCGCACGTCAAAAGCGATCAATGTGCTGTCCGTGGAAAATGCGGCGTGGACTTCCGGATGGCGCCCATATTGCACGAAATACGCGTTGATGTTCAGAAATGCGATCAAGGCCAGCACGGCGACCACGGCGGCTCGAACTGCCCAGCGCAGCGAATCCCGGCGCAACCCGCTGCCCGATCGCCAGAGTACCGCCAGAGGCAATGTGACCAGTAAGATCACCGCGGGGATGACGTTGATGGAACGCAGCGACTGCGGCGCTTCATGACCGAGCGTAAGAATGCCCGGCAGCATCATTATCAGAACCCAAAAGGGCAGCGCCAACAGCGCTCCATCGCGCCAACGTGTCAATGCCAGGGCGGCTCCCAGCAACAGCAACGCTCCCGAGACGAAGTCCAGCATGGGGGTGCCGGGCGCGTTGTGTCTCCCATTGAAATCGCCCTCGATGTGAAACATTTGGAGATGCTTCATGGTGGTGAATTTGATCTGTTGCAGGGCGTCTTCCAACGGGACATTGCCCAATATGGAGGTTTGGCCGGCCCGGGCGAAAAACATCTCGGAATCGATCACTGCGGTTTCAATCAGCGGAGCGGCAACCAGCACGGTTGTCAGGGCCATGACCGCCCCGTTGACCAGCAGTTGACGCGATCCATGCCTCGCCGCAATCGAAAATACCAGGGCATGCAACATGATCAGGCCGAGGACGAAAGGCAGGAAGTAGGATGCCTGGTAAACCCATATGGCCAGCCCCAGCGCCGCACCGGCCAAGCCGAAATCGGAAGGCCGTCCCGTTCGCAGGCCACGGATCACCAACCACGCGGCCAGCGCGGCGAAAAGGGGAGACGCGATGTTGTGCATGCCGATGCGGCTCCAGGTAATGTCCCATCGCATGACGGCCATCAGAAAAGCCGCGATCAGTCCCGGGACCGTACCCAGCATGGCGCGCGCCAGGAGAAATACGGCCACCACGCCGGCCAGCCCGAAGCACACCGAGACCAGGCGCCCGCTGGTCATGGAAACACCCGCCAACTCGGTTACCCAACCTATGAACAGGCCATACCAACTCGCGGTTTGGGTATGAGGGTCCCAGGCCGGCATGGCATGCAGGTTGTTGGCGAACTCGATGCCTCGCGTTAACAACGCAAACTCGTCGTGCCAGATGCCCGGCGGCAATTCGCCCAAACGATAGAGTCGCAAGGCAGCGGCCAGCACCAGGATCCCCAGCAGCGTGAGCCACGGCCACATTGCCGCAGGACGGAGGGTGATGGACTCGTTGCGCAGCAACCCGACCATCGGTTTCGCCAGCCGTCCGTCCGCCGCCAGCAGGGAAAGCAGAGCGAGCGAAACGGCCAGGACATAAGCGACCCATGCCCCCAACCACGGAGGCTCCCCTGCGAACCGGACCAGGCTGAACGTCATCAACATCGCCGACGCGCACAGGCCGGACATTCGGATGACGTTGGGATTCGACAGGGCGGCGCGCAACGACATCGCGGCTCCGCTCGATCTGGAACCCAGGCCCGTCAGTCCGACGCCTTCGCGCCTGACCCAGACGAGAGCACGTGCGATCTGCGTCAGAACCGATCTTCCCGGTCGTCTGCCGGCTGAAGTGGGACCCGGTGATTGCGTTGCGGCTTCAGAATCGCCCGGGCGGGAAGGGATGCGCGCTCCGCTAACCGCAAGTATGAGCGCCATCACTCCGGCCACTCCGGCCACAACCGCAGGCCAGCGCGGTTCGTTGTCGATCAGGGCCTGGGCTGTGACGGCGCAGACGACGGCGAAGGTCGCCAGCGCAGGGCGGCCCATCGCGCCGAATCTCCACCGCCCTGACGTTGCCGGCGGCCGCGCCGCATCTGGTTCAAGGCCAGCCCCACAATACTGGCAAAACCGTTGACCCAACGCCTCGGCGAGCGATGCGCCGCACTCGGGGCAGGTCAAAGCTGAGGACAAAGTAAGTTCGTCCTAAACTCAGGGAAGGTATGGGGCAGGGCGGTCGGGTTGTCGATCGTAGTGTAGTAATGAGCGATGTGATGCTGTTATGCCCAGCATCACATTTCAGAAGGCATCGCACATGCCATCAAACCGATACATCAATCCCTTCCTGTGCGATGCCCTTTGCCGAGGACGCAGTCGACAACCATGGAATGTTCGGCCTATGCGATGCCGCCCGACCTGCAGGCAGGGGAGTCATCGCATCGCCGCAGGCTGGAGCGCCGTTTAGCGGGCTACGCCAGGTTCCGCAGCAGGCTGCCGAATCCGTCGATGGGTTCCGTCCATCCCAGATGGCGCAGCGCCGCCCAGATGGTGGCCTGGTTCACCGTGATGACCGTCTTGCCCAGCCGCTGCTCCAGTTCCTCGGCGGCATCCAGCGCGCGCCACGCCGTGCCGGGCAGGAAGATGGTATCGGCGTCGGCCTGCGCCACCTCTGCTGCGAAATCGACGATGGCCTGGGGCGGGTCCATGTCGATCTCCCGGGGGTTCATGGAGTTCTCCATCCACGGCGCGCCGTCGGCGCTCAGCACCTCGAACCCGGCCTCCTCCATCAACGGCTTCAGCCGGTTGCGCAGGTGGTAGTTGCGGTAGGGGCCGGCGATGCTCAGCTTGCGGCTGCCCATGTGCCGCATCGCTGCGATGCACGAACTGACGGCGGTTATCGACTCGACGCCGCTGGCCTCTTCCATTAGTTTCGCCATCGACTGATCGTAGGCCATGTATCCCTTGTGCCAGGTGCCGGAGGTGCAGGCGTAGACCAGGACGTCGGGGCCGATATTGGACAGCGCGCTGGCGCCCCGAGCCACGTCGTCGTTCATCTTGCCCACGTCGAACCCGAACAGCGCCCACTCCACCTCGTTGGCCTCGGCGCTGCTCATGCTGAGCCGGTGGCCGGAGTCGGCGGGTGTGTCGGGCTGGGTGCCCCAGGCGCCGTTCCACATGCGTTCAAAGTGGACCGTGATCTCCGGCGGGACCACTCGATAGAAGTCGGGTTCAACCACCGGATTGGTGGCGGGCACCAGGGCCCCGATGCGGCGTGTTTGGGTCAGATCTGGCATTTTATTCACTCCGGTCCAACGTTCGGCGTATTATACAATCCCCACCCGCGCCAAACGCGGTAAAGGAGCAAAAGCATGGGTTGGTCCAACAACCATCCGAACGGTCTCATTCACTACAATCCCCAGCAGGCGTGCCGGGGCTATACCCTGGTGACCAACCTGAACGGGAACGAATCTCGGCTCATCGACATGGAGGGACACATCTGCCACGCCTGGCGTTCCAGCCAGGGTATCGGGTACTCATACCTGCTGCCCAACGGCAACCTGTTGCTGCGCACCGGTCCGGCGGAGGAGGAGACCTCGTTCCTGGAGCGTCCGGAGATGGAACTGCTGCCTCGCGGGGGCAGGACGGTGGCCGGCGCCATTCTCGAACTGGACTGGAACAGCAACGTGGTCTGGGAATACCGCTACCCGCTGCTGCACCACGACTTTGAGCGTCTGCCCAACGGCAACACCCTGGCGCTGACGTGGGAACTGATCCCCGGGGAAGTGTCCCGAAAGGTCAAAGGCGGGCATGACGACGGCGATGGCCGGGGCATGCTGGGCGACGTGGTACGCGAGATCACACCCGCCGGAGACACGGTGTACGAATGGACATCGTGGGATCACCTGGACTTTGACGAGGACCGGATCTGCTTCCTGGAGGGCCGCGAGGAGTGGACGCACCAGAACGCCCTGAACGTGACGCCCGAGGGCGACCTGCTGGTCAGTTTTCGACAGACCGACACGGTGGGCATCGTTGACAAGGCCAGCGGCGAGTTCCGCTGGAAGTGGGGGCGCGGCAATATCTCGCACCAGCATCACCCCACCATGCTGGACAACGGGCGGGTGCTGCTCTTTGACAACGGGCCGCACAAGCGCGGTCCCTCCCACTCACGGGTCATCGAAGTCGATCCCGGAACCAACGAAATTGCCTGGGAGTACCGGGGCGACCCGCCCATATCGTTCTACAGCTACCACATCAGCGGAGCCGAACGCCTGCCCAACGGCAATACTCTGATCTGCGAGGGCGCGCCGGGTCGCATCTTCGAGGTGACGCCGGCCAAAGAGATCGCGTGGGAGTACATCAATCCGTTCCTGGGGCAGAGCGGTTTCGGCGTGGGCGGTTCCGTATCCGGTCAGGCCAACTCCGTGTTCCGCGCCCACCGGTATGGTTACGACCATCCGGCATTGGCGGATAAGGATCTGGACCCCGAACGGTACGCCAACCTGAACCGGCTGTACGCGTAGAACCGTCGGGCACACGTGCCAGGGTGTGCTCTGGGCGGGTTATAATCCGGACCTACGGTTGCTGCATCGCAGACCAAAGGCATTCTCACCAAATTCGGCGAGGCCCAGCATGACCACCGCCAAGACACAAAAATCCCCGCCCTTCTTCCCACTCCCGGATCCCCCCGAGATCCAGGACGAAAAGATGACCGCCGCTCGCCACTTGTCCCTCACCGGCAATGCCCTTTATCTGATCCAACATCTGGGCAGCCCCGAAACCACCGTGATTGACGCCGAGCATTACATCACGTTGGTCCCCCCTGCCGAACTCGCCGATATGACTGGAGTTCCCTACCCCGACCTGCTGGTGTCCTTCAACGCCTACCCGGACGTCTTCCGCGCCCGCAACGGCTACGTCATCTCAGAACAGGGCAAGCCCCCCGATTTCGTGCTGGAGGTGGCCTCTCGATCCACGGGTCGCCGGGATACCGTGGACAAGTGCATTGCCTACGCCACCCTGGGCATACCGGAATACTGGCGCTTTGACGAGGACGGCCGATCTCACGGCGTCCGCCTGGCCGGTGACCGGCTGGTGGATGGACGGTACGAGCCCATACAGATTGATGAACTGCCCGACGGCAGCCTGCAGGGTCATTGCGCCATCCTGAACGTTGACGTGCGCTGGACCGACGGGCAGTTGGTCTGGTACGACCCGGCCACCGGCGAACCCGTCGCCACCTTCGAGTCGTTGCGCCAAGCCCTGGCCCAGGAAAGCGAGGCGCTGAATCATGAGCGGGAAGCTCGCGTCCAGGCCGAAGCCAGGGTCCGAGAATTGGAGGACCAGATCCGCCGGTTGCGGGGCGAATGACCGCCCCGAAAGGGCATCGAGCAGGTGCAGTTTGCGCATATTGGTAATCGGGGCCAGCGGTTTCATCGGGCGGTACGTCATGCGGCGACTCAGCGCGTCGGGGGACCACGAGGTGGCCGGCACCTACGGGTCCCAATCGCCCGCCAATGATGGCAACGCCTGGTGGCAAGTGGAACTGGCGGACACCGACGCCATCGAGCGCCTGTTCCAGCAGGCCCAGCCCCAGGCCGTGGTTCATCTCGCCGCCATCGCCGACATCGGCGCTGCGGAGCGCGACCCCGACCGGGCCACGGCGGTCAACGTGGCCGCAACCTCCGCCATTTCGCGACTCTGCGAGCAACACGGCGCGCACCTCATATTCGTGTCCACCGAATGCGTGTTCGACGGCGAGCGCGGATTCTACCGCGAGGATGAAACGCCGCGACCCACCACCCACTACGGCCGCACCAAGTGGGAGGCCGAGCAGGAGGTCGTCTGGGAGGCCGCGTCCTGGAGCATCGTGCGGACCAGCATCGTGTACGGCTGGCCCCATCCGGGCAAGGGCAACTTCGCTCCATCGCTCATCGACAACCTGCGGAATGGCCGACCGTACCACGCGCCCACCGACGTGCTGCGAACTCCCGTGTACGTCGAGCATCTCGTCGATGGCATCGCGCGGCTGGTGGAGGTCGGACACACGGGCATCCAGCACGTGGCGGGCCGCGACTGGGTCAGCATGCACGAATTCGCAGCCGCCATCGCCGAGGCGTTCGGGTTGGACGCCAGCCTGGTGCGGCCTATGGACGCGGATGACCGGGCGCGCGCCGGAGCATCCGCCCGGCCTGACCGGCTGGGCCTGGATTGCCGGGAGACCATGCGCCGATTGAACCTGGAGCACCCGGGGCTGGCGGACGGCATAGCCGCGCTGAGGGCGGACGCGCCGGGCCCGTGACTTTGCGCCTCAACCGGGAACTGAAGGCGTACTGTGACGATTTCGCTCCCGTGCGCACGCTGCTGCGCGACCACGGCGCGGCGTTTGTAGAGGTCAAGGAGCAGGTGGACCACTACTACCGCCTGCCGCCCGTGGATACCGATGGTGGCACGCGCCGCCTGAAGCTCCGGATTGAGCGCGGCAAGGGCGAACTGATTTACTACTGCGAAGGCCAGGAGAGGGGCGCCCGCACCAGCCGGTTCCGGACGGCATCAACCGACGACCCGTTGATGGGCGACGTGCTGGCCGCCGCCCTGGGCGTCAGCGCCGTCGTCCGCAAGGAGCGCGAACTGTGGCGGAAGGACAACGTCGTGTTCAACCTGGACACGGTGGAGGGCGTCGGCCAGATATTCGAGGTGGAGGTCCAGGCGCAGGATGGCTGCGACATAGACCGACAGATTAGCGAGTATCAGCTGCTGTTTGAGCCGTGCCTCGGCGATCACATCGTCGGCTCCAACGAGGACCTGGTCGCCGCCGACGGGAAAGAACATGCACCCCGCTCGTTCTGAGCCTGTCGAAGGACGCGCCCATGGTTCGACATACTCACCATGAGCGCAATGGCACCGTACCCGCAGCCGCACTGGATGCGAGCCTTTAACTCCCTCCCTTGATGAAGTCGGAAACGCGCTCGGCGATCATCATGGTGGTGACGTTGGTGTTGGCGCGCACCACGTCGGGCATGATCGACGCGTCGGCGACCCGCAGGCCGGACACCCCGCGCACGCGCAGTTGGGTGTCAACCACGGCCATTGGGTCATCGTCGGGGCCCATCTTGCAGGTGCCGGAGATGTGATACGACGTGCTGATGTTGCGGCGCAGCCAGGCGTCCAACGTGTCGTTGCTTTCCAAGTCGGCCGCGGTGGGCGCGGTGATCTCGTCGATGATGTCGTCGTAGGCGCTGTTCTGCAGCAGGGATACGCAGAGTCGCACCGCCTCCCGCAGGCGCTGGCGGTCCCAGTCCTCCTCCAGGTAGTGGTAGTCCATGCTGGGCTGCACGTGCGGGTCGCTGGACTCCAGCCGCAGTTCGCCCTTGCCAGCCGCCAGGTACAGGCCGCAGTTGACGGTATGAGCCGGATTATCGTCCCGAACCACTGTGTTCAGCGACGCCGGCGAAAGGATCATGTCGTTGGGCGTGTCGGAGCCGGTGGCGGTGTAACGCAGCCGCAGCGCGCGCATGCCGTTGGGGTCCTGCGGGACGCCCTCCTTGACCATGTAGCGGACCGACACGTTGGGATGGTCGCGCATATTCTGGCCGACGCCGGGGGATTCCACCACCACGGGGGTGCCGTGGGCGCGAAGCTGGTCGGCGGGGCCGATGCCCGACAGCATGAGCAGTTGGGGCGATCCGACGGCGCCGGTGCAGAGGATGATCTCGTCGCCCTCGACGACGAAGGTCTCGCCGCCGCTTTCCACCTCCATCCCAACCGCTCTTGGTGAGCCGCTGGCATCGCGCTCCAGCACGATGCGACGGGCCTGGGCGTTGGGGCGGATGGTCAGGTTGAGGCGGTGGCGCGCCATATCGACGTAGCACAGGGCCATGCTCATGCGCACGCCGTCGATGTTGTTCTCGGCGCGCAGGCTGACACCGGTGGCCTCCGGATTGTTCACGTCGGGATGGAACGGGTAGCCCAGTCCGGTGGCGGCTTGGAAGAACGCCTCCTGGGAGGGCGGCCAGGTCTCGCGCATGTGGTGGCGGACAGGAACGGGCCCGTCGGTGCCGTGAAAGTCGTCGTGAAAGTCGGCGTCGTTCTCCAGACGGCGGAAGTAGGGCAGGCAGTCCACGTAGCCCCAGCCGTCATTGCCCCAGGACTCCCAGGTGTCGTAGTCCTCGGGGGCGCCGCGGATGAAGGTCTGGCCGTTGATGGCGCTGGAGCCGCCCAGCACGCGGCCGCGCGGCACGGGCATGGGCTCGGGCTGCTCGGGCGTGCCGATGCCGGTGAAGGACCAGTTGAAGGGCGAGCCGGCGGCGCGGGCTTCCAGGTTCACCGTGCCCCAGCCCAGCTTGAGCATCTCGGGCAGATGGTCAAAATCGGGATAGTCGGGCCCGG
>JAJDXU010000231.1 GCA_022823105.1 Dehalococcoidia bacterium | reverse complement strand
GTGGAAGTGCGCCTCTGGAAAACAAGACATACCTCTACGAATTTCCAATCGAAATCACTGAGATGGGGGGACTATAGTGCCTAACTCCTTACCCGGTACGCAGCCCTATCGGACTATACAAACGGCATCTAAACGCACAGGTGAACTGTACGTGATCAAATTGTACGCTGACGCCTCTGCTGTTTGTTCCTGCCCGTTTGGAGTGCGTAATGGACTTCAAATCGAAGGCCACACTAGAGCCTGCAAGCATGTTAAAACTGTTTGGCTCGGCAACACCAAGACCGAGCAAAGCAACACAGTCGAGATATCCAGCACAGTAACCGAACAGGAACGTTGGGAGTCCGCCGCTGTTTACTTAAACTTCACATTGGAAGACTTCATGCGTTACGCCGCCAATGAATTGGCCGACCGCATTGAGCAGGGCAAATGGTAGGCTATCCGGGGTGGAACGCCCATGTTACCGTTGGCGTGCTGTCACCTACGCGATTTCACAGATCATTCCCGGGTTCTCTAACAACTCCAGCAGGCGGTGCTCGTAAATGATCGGCACCCTTAGACGTTCCGCTGTTGCCAGTTTGCTGCCGGCGGATTCCCCGGCGACCAGCCAGTTGGTCTTGCGGCTGACCGATGACGTGGTGCTGCCACCGAGGGCCTTCACCTTGCCCTCGGCCTCGCGGCGCGTCATGGTGGACAGGGTGCCGGTTATGACGAACGTCTGACCCTTCCACGGCTGGTCGTCCTCGTTGACGGGAGCGAGTTCCTGCCAGAGTTGGACGCCGGCGTCGCGCAATTCCGATATGGTCTGCCAATTGCGTTCGACGACAAAGTAACTGACGATGCTATCAGCAATCCTAGGACCAACCCCTTGAGACTCTTCCCTGTTGTAGTCGTATAGGTCGGCGAGTTCGTCTATCCCAGCCTGCGCTAATTCGTCAATGCTGGGATAACGGCTGACCAGTATATCAGCGACCTCGGCTCCAACGTGAGGTATGCCCAGGGCGAAGAGGATGCGGGCCAGGGGGCGCTTCTTGCTGGCCTCGATGTTGGTGAGGATGCGGGTGGCGAGTTTTTCCCCCATCCGGTCCAGTTGGACCAGTTGCTCGGACGTGAGGTTGTAGACGTGGGAGACGTCGGACACTAGGCCGCGGTCGATGAGGATGCGGCACCAACGCTCGCCCAGCCCGTCCATGTCCATCGCGCCGCGGCTGACGAAGTGCTTCAGGGACTCGAAAAACTGGGCCGGGCACGCGGAGTTGGGGCAGCGGTGCATGGCGTCGCCCAGTTCTTTGACGACCGTGGTGTCGCATTCGGGACAGCGCTCCGGCATACGGAACTCCGGGCCCCGCTCCTCGCCGGGAACGGGCACGTGGCCGATGACGTGGGGAATCACGTCGCCGGCGCGCTCGATCTCCACCAGGTCGCCGATGCGGACGTCCTTCCGGTGGATGTCCTCCTCGTTATGCAGCGACGCGTGCTGGACGGTTGCGCCGCTGACGACGACGGGTTCCAGGATCGCCTGCGGGTTGAGGCTGCCGGTGCGCCCGACGTTGATCACGATGTCGAGCAGGCGGGTGTTGGCGCGCTCGGCTGGGAACTTGTAGGCGATGGCCCACCGGGGTTCCCGGCCGGCGAAGCCGAGGGCGTTCTGCTGGGCGATGCTATCGACCTTTACTACCAGCCCGTCGGCTTCGTAGGGCCAGTCGTGCCGGTGGGCGAGCATGTCATCGTAGAAGTCGCAGACCTGGTCGAGGGTATCGAAGATGCGGTTCTGATCATTGACCCGGAAGCCCCAGGACTGCATACGGGAAAGGGCGTCCCAGTGGCTGGATGGCAGGGCAGAGTCGCCGGTGTCGTTGAGGCTGTAGGTCCAGATTTCCATGTTGCGGTCGCGGACCACCGCCGGGTCAAGCTGGCGGATGGTGCCGGCGCCGGTGTTGCGCGGGTTGGCATACAGTGGTTCGCCGTTGCGCTCTCGTTCCTCGTTCATGCGGCGGAAGCTGTCCAGCGGGAGATAGACCTCGCCCCGGGCTTCGAGGACGGGCGGATAGTCTCCGATGAGTTTGTGCGGGATGCTCTGCACCTGGCGCAGGTTGTGGGTGACGTCCTCGCCGGTCTGGCCGTTGCCGCGGGTGGCGCCGAGGACGAATTCTCCGTTGCGGTAAACGAGACGCACGGCGAGGCCATCGATTTTCAGCTCGGCAACCATGCGGAAGGGCTGGCCGTCCAGCAGGTCGGTGACCCGGCGATGCCAGGCTTCAAGCTCATCGCGGCCGAAGGCGTTGGCCAGGCTCAGCATGGGTATGGGGTGCTCCACCTGGGGGAACCGGTCGGAAGGACTGCCGCCGACCATCTGGGTGGGCGAATTGGCAGTGCGGCATTCTGGGTGTGCGGCCTCCAGTTCGCGCAGCTCCTGCATCAGCGCATCGTACTGACCGTCGCTGATGACCGGCGAATCGTTGTTGTAGTAGCGGTCGTTGTGGAACCACAACTCGTCGCGCAGCTGCTGGGCCCGCGTGATGGGCGACAGGTCGTTGGGGTTGTCCGGTGACGGAGTAGTCATAGGCTGCACCATCCTGAACTGCGAAACAGAGGGTTGGGCACAGTATAAACCGGGCAGGTTTTGCACCGCATCGTATGGGCCGCGCACGAGCGTCGGCTTCTGCGACCCCATGCGCTACAGCATGCGACAGCCCGGAAAACGATTCGGCGAACGACGGCGCGAGGGCCGGCGATGGCAAGGCGCAATTGTGCTGGGTTAAGGAAGCTGGGCAGATCACCAGCCCTGATCACCAGCCTTGAAGGAAGTTCAGCACGTGAGAGGCGTACTCCGTGGGTTTTTCGAAGGGGACCCAGTGGCCGCAGTTGTTCAGCACGACCAATCGCGAATCGGACAGGTTGTTCAGGGCGGCGATGCCGATCTCAAAGACACACATCCGATCGTAGCGCCCCCAGATGATCAAGCTTGGAGCGGTGATGTTGGGCAGGTCCACGCCATGATCATAGGGGACGCTGACGGACTGGGCATCGGCCCGGATGTGGTCCGGGTTTCCGGTGTAGTTCTCGTAGATGTAGTCCACCAACTCGTCGGTCACCAGGGAGTCGTCGTCGATGTGGGTTCTCAGGTAACGGAGCACGGTGTCCCGGGTCGGGTTGTCGCGGACCTCACGAGTAATGATGCTGCCCTCCGAGGGTCGGTTGCCCATCAGGTACAGGTCGCCTCCGGTGCGGATGTGGCAAGCGCCGAACACCAGCTTGTTGACCCGATGAGGTTCTTTCATGGCAAGCACCATGGCGGACTGGCCGCCCTGGGAGTTGCCCACCAGGTGCGCCCTTTCGATTCCCAGCGCGTCCATCAACCCCAGGGCGGTGCGAGCCTGGAGATTGTGCAGAGGTTCGTGGTAAACCACCGGCCCCGTGCGGCCGAAGTTGGGCAAGTCCATGACGATGCACCGGTAATGCTGCGCAAAGGCCGGCAGCACTTTGTGGAAGGTTATCCAACCGGTGGTTCCGGGTCCGTATGAGTGCAACATCACCACGGGCTCGCCGGAACCGACGTCGTGGTAGTGCACTGGCATGCCGCCGACGAGGAGGGTCCTGCTGGTGGATTCTTCGGTGAAAGCGGCGGTGGACATTTGACACGCTCCTGATGGCGGCATCATGCTGGCGATGGTCTGACGGCTGGCGTTCGGTCACGGGCGAGCCCGGCAGCGCGTGAACGGATGGACGAACCCGCGAGTTGGATGATACTGTGGCGCAACGGCGAAGTCCCGCCTCATTACGGGGGTATCCGATGGTTTCCACAGGCCGCACACACCGGATCATCGACCTGGCCACCGGCCAACTGGACCGGAGCATCTTTGTTGACCCGGATATTTACGCCGAAGAACAGGAGAAGATATTCGGGCGCGCCTGGCTGATGATAGGGCATGAGTCGCTGGTGCCCAGGACCAACGACTATTTCCACACCTACATGGGCGAGGAGCCGGTGATCCTGTGCCGCGACGGCAAGGGCAAGCTGCGGGCGTACCTGAACATGTGCCGGCACCGGGGCAACCGCATCGTACGGACGGATTTGGGCAACGCCCGCAACTTTGCGTGCGCCTACCACGGCTGGACGTATTCCAACGAAGGAGAACTGGAATACCTGCCCGGAGAGGCTGAGGCATATTACGGCGAGTTGGACCGCGAGTGCCTGAGGCTGGTGGAAGCGCGTGTCGAAACCTACGCTGGCATCGTGTTCGCGACGTGGGATCACGCCGCCCCCAGCCTGGATGATTTCCTGGGAGACGCCCGGTGGCTGCTGGACATCAATTTCAACCGGCTGGACAACGGCACGGAGGCGCTGGGCCCCATCAAATGGATTGAACCGGTCAACTGGAAAACCGCGGTGGACAATTGCTCGGACAACTACCACGTCCCCACGACCCATCTCTCCACCATCATCGTGCAGGGGCGCCACCGCAACATTCCACGCCTCACCCACGAGCAGCAATTCGAGTCGGAGAACAAGCACCTGTTCGTAAACGGCCATTCCCTGACCCTCCGCTTCCTGGAGAGGGACGACCAGGCCCGGCAGACGCACGGCGTGACCGGCGAGAACCGCGCAGCATTCGAGGAATACTACCGCCGGACATTGCCGGAAGCGGAGCGGCGGCTGGGCAGCCTGCGAGCGCGGCGTCTCCAGCTGGGCAATCACAGCCTGTTTCCCAATGGCGTGCTCGGGCTGAGACTGGCGCATCCCAGGGGCCCGCTGCAAACGGAGTTCTGGCATTTCGTGGTCCTGGAGAAGGACATGCCCGATGAGTTGAAGACGGCGCTGCGCAGGGGGAGCGCAAACTACAACGGCGTCAATGGCATCTTTGAACAGGACGATATGGACAACTGGCGGGGTGTGACGCAGTCTGCCCTGACGCGCATGGGCCGCCGGTACACGCAGGACCTGTCCATGGGCGTTGGGCACGACGGACGCCATCCGGAGTACCCGGGCGTGGTGGCCGGGCGGTACACCTCCGAGAGCAACCAGAGGCTTTTCTACCGTCGCTGGGAGCAGTTCATGAATGCGGAGAACTGGGAGGACATACCGCTGGAGCCCAGGGTGATGGAATACGAGGGCGCCGCGACATTGAGCGGCTGAGCAGGCAGAAGATGGTTACCGATGCGCAGGCCACGGCGGCAAATCGAGCAGAGCTGTGGCACGACCTGATGCAGTTTTACATCCGGGAAGCGTGGCTGCTGGACGAACGGCGCTTTCGCGAATGGCTGGACCTGTTCACGGAGGACGTGTTCTACTTCATGCCGCGCCGTTTGAACGTCCACCGGCGTGAGACGGACCGGGAACTCACCGCGGAGGGCGACCTGGCGATATTCGAGGATGACAAGACCTACCTGACGATGCGGGTGGAACGGTTGGAGACGGGCATGGCCTGGGGAGAGGACCCACCGTCTCGCACGCGGCACCTGGTGGGCAACCTGGTGGTGGAGCCGCAGCCCGCCGGCGAGGTCAACGCCAAGACGGCGTTCATCCTGTACCGGTCCCATCACGAGACCGAGGAGAACGTGTTCGCGGGCTACCGCGAAGACCTGCTGCGCCAAATCGACGGAAACTGGAAAATAGCCAGGCGAACCATCGTGTTGGATTCCAACGTCATCCTGGCCAAGAACCTGAGCGTATTTTTCTAGCCGTCTGCGGGCCGGGCCGTGGCCGTTGGAAGCCGGCGCCGTGTCCCATTTCCAAGTCGGTCTGTGGGCCCCGTCAACCGATGGCAGGGCCCTGATTCGGGACATGCCTCTTGGCAGGAATTTGTCATGCTTGGCGCTCTATGATGAGCGGCGATCCGGGACCGCTCCGGCGCACCCAGGGCTTTTCGATTCTCCGGCAAATCCCCTCTCTGCCCTTTCCCACGGCTAGTGACACTTCCCCCTTTCCTCTACACCTCACCCATCTTTACCATAGTAATTGACCCCTCAAATCCGTCCCGCTGCCATCTCCCGGCCATCCCAATGCCCACATCCCAACAACGAACTCCCAAACGCCGCTCCCCCAAATCCCCCCAAAAGCCCGCCAAAACCACGAATATCGCCCCCAAAATCGCCCTCGCCACCCCCATTCTCCCCCACATCCCACCCCAACCCCCTACTCAAATGACCGGAAATGAACGGAAATGAGCGGGTTTCCCGAAAAATCCCCAACAACCCAATACCCTATCCTTTATATCCTGTGCATCGATGTAAAACTCTCCCGTCAGAGGTAACCCCATGACCCTCTCCCAAATCCGCCGCCAGGTCGACGCCCTCATGCGCCGCTTCGCTCGCGAACTCGCCATCCTCAAACTCCGCCGCATCGCCGAGGCCGTCTCCGACGA
Source organism: Dehalococcoidia bacterium (assembly GCA_022823105.1). Lineage (GTDB taxonomy): Bacteria > Chloroflexota > Dehalococcoidia > Lucifugimonadales > UBA3495 > Bin87. Next base: position 88 of record JAJDXU010000231.1, on the reverse strand, counting down.
ATGGGATCCCTCCGAACCCCCGGAACCCGCCGACGTCATCAGGCGCATCGCCAATGCCGGCTTCCTCCTCCCCACCTACGCCGACCTG
>JAJDXU010000124.1 GCA_022823105.1 Dehalococcoidia bacterium | reverse complement strand
ACCTCCCGAACCCGGCGATGTCATCAGGCGCATCGCCAATGCCGGCTTCCTCCTCCCCACCTACGCCGACCTGGGCCGCTACCTCAAGGACATCCGGCTACGGGGTGACGTCCCCGAGTACGAGGCCATCGTATTCAGCCTGCTGCCCTGGGCCAGCCACGACCGCTACCGCGACTTCTTCCGCTGGGACCTGCCCACCCCCGCGCGTTAGCGTGGTGGGTTCGCAGTTCGCCGGGCATGAAGTTCCGACCGCCGACGCCGCCAGGTGAGGCATGGGGCAAGCTTTTCGGTTTCCCAACTCGTCCCGTTGGCTACTATCATCCGCGGCCCCGATGACAGAAAATACATGACCGGGCAAATACCCAAGACTCGCGCGACTCGGATAACCGGAGATACGCGGAATTATGCTGGAAGGACTGTGGTTGCCGGTCGTTGAGTGGGCGGGCAGCTTTGGCGGCACATCAGGCGAGATAAAGCAATCCCTCTTGTCGCTGGGCGTGCTCATCATCGCGGCCAAGTTGGCGGAGGGGTTATTCCGGCGGCTGCGTCTGAACGCAATCATCGCGTACGCAGCGGTGGGCATACTGCTGGGGCCGGTGCTGGAGTCGGCAGGTCTCTGGTCGGTGCAGGTGACGGGCCACATCGAGCTTCTGCTGACCCTGGGAGTGTTTATATTCTTCTTCCTGATCGGCTTGGACGAGATTGACATCTCAAGTTTCGTACAGTCGCTCAGGGGACATTACTTCCTGGCGGCCATGCTTTCGGTGGTCTTGTCCCTGGGCATCTCCATGGTGGTGACCACGGGCGCCATCTACGATTTCGGCATCGATCTGGAACTGACGGAAGCGTTGGCGCTGGCCGGGATACTGTCCATGACCAGCCTGGGGATAGTTGCCAAGGTGCTGGCCGACGACGGCCGCCTGCGGGATCCCATCGGGCTGCAGATATTCACGGTGGTGGTCATTTCCGAGCTGATCACGCTGCTGTTGATCGGGTTCAGCATCGGCGATCACGTCCACGAGGTGTCGGCGACGGGAATTCTGATCCTGGTGGGCAAGGTGGTCGGCTTCGCGGCGGCTTCGTGGCTCCTGTCATCCCGGGTGCTGCCGCCGATGGTCGCGCTCCTGCAACGATTGATACAGGTGCCGCAGCTTTCGCTGGGGTTGCTGCTGGGAGTCCTGTTCCTGGTGGTGGACGCCGCCGAGGTTTTCGGATTGCACGGTACGCTGGGCGCCCTGCTCTTCGGGGCGTCGCTGGCGGGGTTGCCCTACCAGGTGCGTCGGGAGATTATGCCGGGGTTGCGCAGCACGGCGGAAGGGCTGTTCGTGCCGCTGTTTTTCGCCTCGGCGGGACTGCACTTCACGTTCTCGTTCGTGGACCTGCCCGTGTGGACGATGCTTGCGCTGGCGTTGATTCCCCTGTTTGGCAACTTCGTGGGAGCATTCATCGCGGCGTATGTGTCCCGCCTGACCGTGCCGTACGCCGTGGCGTCGGGACTGATGGGGAAGGGCGTGGCGGAAATCGCGCTGCTGCTGGTGCTGCGAGAGTCCGGAACCATCAGCGAAGCGATATTTTCGTTCCTGGTGCTGGTGATGTTCTGCTACATTCTGCTCATGCCTCCGGTAATCAGTTACGCGGTGGGAAGGGGCAGCCGACGGACGGGCCCATCCACAGTTCCCCGGAACATCCCCAGCGGCGCGGTGCTGTTCGCGCTGGACGACGTGGTGGTGGACGACATCCTCGACCGCTCGCGGCGCCTGCCCGGGGTATCGGTTTCCGTGCGGGAGTTCACCGAACGCTGGGCGACGCCGATGCAGTATGATTACGTGGTGGTGGACGGGGACGAACTGGCCGGAATCGCGTCCATGGGATCGTTCCGGTACCTGCCCAAGAGCGAATGGGCCCACGCGACCCTGAGCGACGTGGTGCGAATGGAGACTCCGGTCGCATATCCGGACGAGCCCGTGGAGGACGTGCTGCAACGGATGATGGAAGCGGGTCTGTCGGTCATACCGGTCATGGACCAGGACACCGGCGCCGTTTTGGGCTCCGTCCGCGTGGGAGACGTTGTGGAGTTGATGATGAACGAGGGGCGGGGGTAACTCGACACGAAGAACAGGGGCGCGGAATGCCTCGCCCCCACGCGCCCGGTATTCCGAAAATCGTTCCGGCGCCATGCCACAGGGGCGGGTTTGAAACCCGCCCCTGCAACCCGACGCCATCAACGGGAATCGGCTGATCGCAGCGTATCTCGGGCACAGTTCACCCGTTCAACAGGTAGTCAATCGCCAGCCGGTGACTCACCAGCAGTCCCGGCACCCGGTTCGGGTCCGTCCGGCCCCACCCGCACTCGGTGGCCACGCCGAACGAATCCAGGAACCGCAGCGCCGCGTCGATGCGGGCGCAGTCCCCGTCCTCGTCGTCGTAGTGAATCAGCCCCAGCATGACCTCCGGATCGCCGGGTAAATCCAGGTCTTCCAGCGGCCGGAAGTACGCGGTATCCGTCCGGTCCTGCGGCGCCGGCATGTGGATGAAATCCAGGTGTCGCGCCAGATTCTCCGCAAATCCGTTGGCTATCTCCACCAGGATCCCCATGTCCTTGGGCATCACCAGGTGCTCGTCCCGGGGCGATCCGTAGCACAGGTGGTATCCCAGATCCACGCCGTCCGGGACCGCATTGCCCAGCCGGCCCAACTCGGCAAACACCTGCTCCTTGTAATCGTCCGGCCGCTGCGGAAAGTAGTCCTCGAAGATCAGCACCTCCTGGCAAACGTCCCACTGGATGGACAGCTTGTCGTGGGGAAGCGCCCCGACTATCTCACCCAGCGCGCCCAGCAGCGACCGCTCGTACGCGCGGATGTAGTCGTCCCGCGCGCCGGGGCTGACGTACATGTATGCCGTCGCCATGGGCGTGGGCAGCGACACCTGGAACAGCGTATCCGGCGCGATGACGCCATCGGCCTGCAGACGGGTGTACAGATCAAACGACTCCACCGCCGCCTCCGCATAGCCCGTCGGGAACTCCACGGACAACGGGTCAACGCCGGCCCGGAACCGGACGTAGGGTGTCTCCCGCAGCAGCTGGCCGTCCCACTGGTACAGCGCGTACGGCGGCTCGTCCGTATCCACTTCCATGTCGGGATGCTCCATCAGCATCTCCCGCTGGAACCAGATCCACCGCCCGCGCCTTCCCGTCTCTCCATCGGTAATGCGCGGCAGGAATGGATTCAGCGCCCCGCTCACCGTGCGGAAAACGGTCTCGGCGTCGGGCAATGGGACGCTGCCCACCAGGTGTATGCTGCCGCCGGATGTGGTCATCGTCCCTCCGTATGACGGGCGGGCAGATACCGGCGCCCGTTCGGGGCATTGTGGATCACTGGTGGCTGGTCCCCCGGTAGGGATGCTCGGCCAACAGCGGATCGGCCTCGGCAAACCGGCTCAGGCGGAACCTGTCGACGGGATGATCCATGCACTCGCCATGCAGGACCAGTTCCGCCACCATCCTCCCAATCACGGGCGACAGCTTGAAGCCATGTCCGCTGAATCCGGCTGCGTAGAACAGTCCCGGTACGCTGCTGCTCCTGTCGATGATGGGGTTGGCGTCGGGGGTCATGTCATAGTGGGCGCTGTAACCGCCTCGGCAGGTGGCGGCGGCAAAGTCGGGCAACCGCTGGGCGGCGCGCCGCCACAGGCTCTCGATCATGTCATGGTCGGCGTTCCTGGGGATGTCGTCGGGATCGTCAACCTCGATGAGATCCCCAGGCCCCTCGGCTCCCACCAGCGTGCCCCGGCCGGCGTCCTCCCGCAGGTAGGCGCCCGTGGTGCGGTCGATCACGATGGCGCTCAGCGATTCCAGCGCCGGCGGGCGGAAGAAATGGGCCATCTGAACGCGGGCGGCAACTATCGGCAACTGCTCCGCGACGGGGCCGACCAACCGGTTGGTGCGCGAGCCGGCCGCCACGACCACGGCGCCGGTTTCGATGTGTCCGGCTGCGGTCTCAACGCCGACGATCCGCCCGCCCGATGTGGCCAGTCCCGTGGCAGGCGTCCCGGTCAGTACCTCCGCCCCCAGGGAACGCGCCCGCTCGGCATATGCGTAGGTCGTGGCCACCGGGTCGGCGTAACCGGCGTCCGGTTCGTACGCGCACACCGCTATGCCGGACACATCCAACTGCGGCACGATGCGCGTTGCCTCCGACGGGGTGAGCATCTCGATGTTGACGCCCAGGTCGCGGTTCATGGCCACGTTGGCATGCACGGCCGGCTCGTCGTGCTGCGGAAAAAGCTGGAGCCGGCCCGTGCGCCTGAATCTCGCGTCGCCGCCGACCACCTCGGCGAAGTTGTGGAACACGGACCTCGCCTCCATGGACATCCGCACCAGCGCCGGATGCAGGTAGTGTTCCCTGACCATCGCGCCGGACAGGCCGCTGGCCCCGCCGGCCAGGTGGCCCTGCTCAACATGAACCACCTTGCCGGCTCCCATCATCGCCAGGTGCATGGCCGTGCTGGTTCCAATTACGCCGCCGCCTACTACGACAACGTCCGCGGTCCGGTTGGTCATCGCTGATGCTCCGCGTCGGTCGCGACCAGTCCGTGGTTATTCCAACAGCCGTCGGTCGCAGTCCGCTCTAATCGGCGGCTCTCGCGTCGGCGGGCTGCAGGTTGGCGGGCAGGTGGCTCTCCCAGTCGGGTATCTGCCTGATGTGAGGCGAGGGCAGCAGCCAGGACTGGATCAGCGCCAGGGTGCTGAAGCCCAGGGACAAAAACAGCGGCGCCAGGTATGTTCCCGTGAAGTCCCAAAGGAGCCCGCCGCACAGGGGCGCCAGTCCCATGCCCAGGCCGCTGCCCAGGCTCTGCCATCCGTACAGGCTGCCCTGGGGAACGTTTCCGTAATACTGCCGGTTGGCGATGGGGAACGTGGGCACCTCCGTGCTCTGGCCGATGCCAAAGAGGATGCCGAAAAGGTAGTACGCCCAGATGTCGTTGAAAAAGATAATCAGCAGCAGCGGGAACACCTGCAGGGCCATGCCCACAACCCAGACCGTTCTGCAGCCCAACCGCTCCGCCATCACGGGCACGGCGGCCCGGGCGACCACCCCCACGGTCTGCTGGGCGGCCAGCACGCCGGTGGCTGCGCCCAGGGACAGGCCCCGGTCCACGGCGATGGCCACCACCAGCACGTTGATAATCTGGTGCCCCATGCAGCCCCAGTAGTGGATGCCGATCAGGTTCCAGAACGTGGCGGTGCGCTTGGCCTGCTGGATGAACACCCTCGCCCGGATCTTGGTTGCCTCGTCCCTCTGGGGCCGTTGGATCGGCTCATTTCCAAGATCGCCGAAGGGACGCAGGCCCATATCCGCGGGCGTGTTGTAGAAGAATTTGACCAACACCAGCAGAAGCGCTCCGCCGGCTATGCCCGGAAGCCAGAATATCCACTGGATCCCCAGTTGGCTGAATGCCGCCCCGATCAGGAACAGGAACGCGACCACGCCGATTCCCTGGAACGACCAGACCACCCCCATCGCGGCTCCCAGGTGTCGCCTGAACCACAGCGTGATGCCGGACACCGGCAACACGGTGAAGATCGTCGAGGCGATGCCCAGGATCACGCCGAAGTAGAGATAGAACTGCCACAGGCTGCCCATGATTCCGGTCAGCAGCATGCCGATGATGAACAAGATGGAGCCAACCAGCAGGAACCAGCGAACTCCATACCTGTCCCCGAGCCAGCCCACATAGGGGCTCGCCAGACCGAAGATGATCCACTGGAGGCTGAACGCCAGGCTGATGGCCCCGTAACTCCAGCCGAAACCCGCCGTCGGGTCGCTCAGGTGCGGCACCAGCGCCGCAGCCGCGAACCGCACCGAGGAAGTGATGAATCCCATCATCGCGGCAATCGCCACGATGACCCAGGCGTAATGAATCCGCCTGTTAAAAAGCATCAAGACCGCGCATCAGGGAGGTGTGGCATTGAAGTTTGCGGCGCCTCCGGTCGCAGGTTGGGAATATTGATGCACATGACTGAGCGCATAGGCGGGCAGTGTACACCCAAAAGGACGTGGGCGGGAAATGCGTTCATCAATAATATCCATTCGGAGTCCGCGGGATGCAAGGGCTGACCCCGGTTCGAGGATACCCGGCGTTGGGAGTGGCGATTATGTAATATGCCTGGGATGGACGGAGGATTGATCCCAGGACCGCCGACAGGAATGTAGGTTACGTCTGGTCAAGTAGTGTAGGAATCGTCATCCTTGTGGATGTTGTTCAGGCGACTGCCTCCAGGATGTTGTCGGCCGGTAGGGTCTCGATATCGAGATCGTCGGCGAAGGTGAGGAAGCAACGGCCTTCACCCATTCGTCGTGCTGTTCAACCAGTCCGCCAGAGGCGGACGCCCACCAAACGCCTGGTGACGGCCCGGTTGGGGAAAATACCCACCACGTCGGCACGCCGACGGATCTCCTTGTTCAGTCGTTCCAGCCGGTTGTTGGACCAAAGCTACCGCCAGTGCGATACCGGGAAGGCAGTGCAGGCCAGGATGTCAGGCAAGGCATCCGCCAGTCCGCCTGGGGTGGAGCGGCCTGGGGGAAGTGTTCTTGCAGTTGGGCAATCACCCGGTCGGCCTGCGCGTGTACCTCTACGTGCGTAACATGTGCGCGTATTTTGGAACTGCCAAGGCCCCTGCCGGCCCAAAACCTGGACCGGGACACACCGCCGACGCGGCGGGAGCTATCAGGATGGTGAGGAGAGCAGCCCAACGCCACGAAGAGCCGTCGGCTGTAATCCCGCCCGGCGGGAAGCCGTTCGCCTACACCACGCCGAACACGACCCTGTTTAGTGCCTGTTACCCCAGCGCTCCCGGCAGGTTGGCCCGGCACAAGGGTTGCACCGGCGGCCTTTCTTGATGGCCCGGCTTACCGTGCCGTAGCGACATCCGCCCGCGATGTCGGCAGCGCCCGCCGGTAACGGCAGATTCACCATGGCCAGCGACAGCGCCCGGAACGTGGCGGCCGGCCGTCGGTCAGCTGAACCCGGAGCGCTGCACGGCCCGCACGAAACGCTTCACTTCGTCGCTTTGATCGAGAACAACTGGGGGAACGAATCGTTACGCTCGGGAAACCGCCACCAACCATCGTCACCCTGCTCCATGACGGAATGCACCTGGTATCCCGACACCGGGAACTCGTGCAGGAACTCGATCCGGAGACCGGCGCCAACCAGCGCGGTTACTACCTCGCCCAAACCGTGTTGCCATTCGTAGACGGGACTTTCGATAAGCTCGGACCCGGCGTAGCTCGGCCTACGGCCTTCCAACAGCAACTCTTCGTGGAAGTAATCGTGTTCCGGCCGCAGGTCGCCCGACGCCGACTCCTCGAACACGTTCATCATGGGATGGCCTTCGAGGATGTAGAACGTGCCGCCAGGTTTGAGAAGCCGACTCACCACCTTCCCCCACTCGTCCAAATCCGGAAGCCAGCATAAAACCCCGTGCGAAGTAAAGACGATGTCAAATTGCTCATTGAGGATGGACGGCAGATCATAAACGTCCGAGCAGATGAACCGGACATTCAATCCGAGTTCTTCGTCCAGAGACCGGGCCAGATCGATGGCTGTCTCCGAGAAATCTACTCCGGTGGCGCTTGCGCCCAGGCGCGACCATGACATCGTATCCATTCCAAAGTGGCGCTGCAGGTGCAGCAGCGACTTCCTTGAAACGTTGCCGACCTCCCCGAGCGCGATGTCGTCCAGCGTGATCCGGCCCGACTTGAACCCCTCAACGTCGTAAAATGCCGACCTCGCGTGGATCGGCGTCCGCTCGTTCCAGTTGATTCGATTGGTCCGGAGCCGTTCATCCATGAGCGGGCATCTCGCATCACCGTTCCCGGGGAGCGCGCCGATGCGCTCCGGCCGCTGCCTCGAATACTGCACGAGCCACCCTTCCGCCTCCTGCGCGGCGCATGCCGCGTCGGAGCATCCGATCCCGCCGCCCGTGCCGCGCCGATCGGACTGCCCTACCCTCCTGTTCCCATTGACTCCGCCACCTTGCCGCGCAGCTCCGTGAAATCCACCGGCTTGACCACGAAACCCCAGGCGCCGCTTTCCTCGGCCCGCTTTTTGTTCTCGTCGTCCCCGTACGCTGACACCACCATCGACGGCAGATCCGGCCGGGACTGTCCCAGCGCGTCCAGCAGCTGCCAGCCGTTCATCTCCGGCATATTCAGGTCGGTGATCACCAGCCGGATATCCGGATTCTCCTCCAACACCTCCAGCGCATGCTTCCCGGACCGGGCGAACAGGAACTCATACAACCCGGCCCGGACCTCGCGGCGCATCCTCTGCCGGAACATCGGCTCGACCTCCGGCTCGTCATCCACCACCAGCACCTTCCGTGCCAGCGTATTATCGCTCATGTCTCAAATCCTCCGCCCCGGCCGGCGTTCGCGCCGCGCCGCTGGCCCAAAATGCATGCCGCAAAACTCTGATACATCCATCGTCATATATTACCATCCATGCCTACCGACACAGACACGTCAATAGCCGCCGGCCCCACAGAGAGTGACAACAAACCCTGTCACCGCCGATATTAAAATGTTCAAAATCGCCGATGTGGAGTTGACCCATCCGATGGCGATTCGACTTCGCCTTCCAGCCCTCCATCGACGAGCGACTGGTCAAGGAACTGGCCAATCCGGCCTTCATCGCGGAGGCCACCAATCCGTCTCCGGCGGACTGGGACCGCCCGGCGTGGGCAAAACCACCTGGCCATCGCCCTGGCCCTCAGGGCCATTGAGAACGGCCACGGCGCTTACTGCATGCGCGCCTATGACCTGATGAGGATCTGATGAGGATCTCCGGAAGGCCAGAGCCGAGCACAACCTGAACCGTCGGATGCGGGTGTACCTGGTCCCCAAGGTCCTCGTCGTGGACCAATTCGGCATCTGGCCCTATGACCGGGAGTCGGCCACCGCCTTTTTCACCCCGGTCCCAGCGCGGTACGAACGCGGCAACATCATCCTCACCTCCAACAAGGGCATCGGCGAGTAGGGCGAGTAGGGCGAGTCGCTGGGCGACAGCGTGATCGCGTCGGCGGTGCTGGACCGGCTGCTGCACCACAGCCACGTGCTGAACATCCGCGGCGAGAGCTACCTGCTCAGAGAGAAACGCCAGGCCGGGCTATTTCCCTCGCAGCAACTCAACGCGACGCCGGAGGAGGCCGGCGACAACTACGCCGACTGACCGAATCGCTGAACAAAACGGCCGTGGTGGGTCAGTTTTAACTTGCCAATCCACCCCCGGTCGCTAGGCGGGTCAGATCCATCTTGCTACACCTGGGTCAGACGAGTTCCTCAACCCCGTGAGCAAGGGCCACGACGACGAATGCACCATCACGATCATCGACGAAGGAGGCGGCGGCATCTACGATGAGGCGGCGGCATCTACGATCTGGAAGGCACCTCGGTGCACCAGTATCTTGCCGAAAATCCTGACGACCATGACCAATTGGGGTACATCACCGGGGAAGCCATCGAGATTACCGCCCGTTTCACCGGCGACGTCACAACCATCAACCCCGACACCGGACAGCAGGCCGATCACGCCGGCATCTACATCCTGGTTGACGAGAACCGGCGGTTCGCGTCCTACCTGCGCAACCACGGCGGCGACGCCTTTCGTCTTCGGCTACACGGTGCAGCCCGACGACCTGGACTCCGACGGCATCAGCGTCGAGGGCGGCGTCGCGGCTGCGGCGTCGCCCCTGTTTTGTGACGCATCCGCGCGGTTGGCCTGTCGGCACGCCGATTTGCCACCTGACGCCGGTGAATCTACAATCGTCGGCACCACATCGGAGGGAGTGAATCATGAAACTACTGGTGATCTCGGGTGGACGCCACCCGTACGAGGAATCAACACCCATCCTGGAGTCCTTCCTGAAGGGCGCCGGCCACGACGTTACCGTAACCGAGGACGCGACGGTCCTGGGCGACAAGGCGGCGATGGGCGGCTATGACGTGCTGGTCTTCAACACCCGCCGCGAGAACGTGCCGGACTTCGGAGACTGGACGCTCACCGCCGACCAGATGGACGGCCTCAAGGACTTCATCAGCGGCGGCAAGGGCTTCGTCTGCATCCACATTGCCACCTGCGTCGCGGCGGCCTGGCCTGAATACCACGAGATCACCGGCGGCGGCTGGATCTCGGGCACCAGCTACCACCCGCCCTACGGGAACTTCACCGTCAACGTCAGCGACGCCGGCCATCCCGGCGCCAGCGGCATCGGCGACTTTGCCACTGATGACGAGCTGTACATGAACCTCGCCATCAAGGACGGCAACACCGTATTCCTCACCGGAGACTCGGAGGGCGGCACCTGGCCGTGGGGCCCCGACCGCAACCCGACCCACATGCCGGGCGGCACCTATCCGTTGGGTTGGACCCGCCAGTACGGCGACGGCAACGTCTTCGTCCTGCTGCTGGGACACGACGGCCGCAGCTTCGAGACGCCCGAGTTCCAGAAGATCGTGCTGAACGGCGTCGAGTGGGCCAACGCCAGAGTCGCCGCCTGATCCGGGATTGTCACCGCATCCGCAGGGGCGAGGCATGCCTCGCCCCTACCCTTTTCTGCTGAACCGGTTCGAAAACGCAGGGGCGTATCCGCCTGAGGCGGATTCGCCCCTACCTTGCTTATCACCATCATCCGTTGATGGCGTGAACGGCTTTATCCCACGCGCTCGGCGTGACGCTGGCGCGCTCGGTCGATGGCGCGGACGCGGCCGCTCACCAGGTCGTCCTGGCGTTCCTTGGCCCACTGGTTGGACGCTGCGGTGCTGAGCACGCTGCCCTGGAAGTGGGGCATCACGTAGCGGGCCATCAGCTCGTAGCTCTTCAGCATCTTCTCCCGGGGCGCCCAGTCGATGGTCTGCACCAGGAACGCGCCGAACCCGCCGCTCTGCTCGCCCAGCCGCTCGATGGCCTCGATGCAGTCGTCGGGCGTGCCGATGATCCAGCTGCCCGTGTCGGCCATGTTGTCGATCACCTTGTCCAGCGGGCCGTCGAACACCGGCTTGCGGCCGTTGGTTCCCTCGCTGTACTCGCGCAGGTAGCGGCCCGCGCCCATGCGGGCGTCGTCCAGCGCTTCCTTCCTGGACTCGGCCAGGTGTACCGGCAGCACCAGCCGCCAGTCGTCGCGGTTCATAGTGTTGCCGTGCTCGGCGGCCGATTCCTCGGCGATGCTCCACAGGCCCTGCAGGTCCGACGGGCCGGCCGACGGGTCGCGGGGCACGGTGATGGTGAGCACCGAGCAGCCGTGCTTGCCGGCCAGCGTCACGCCCGCCGGCGACTGCACCGATGCCACCGAGGTGTGCATGTAGGGCTTCTGGTAGGGACGCAGTTGCAGCAGCCCTTCCCTCAGCTCGAACCAGTCGCTCTGGTAGGTGATGGGCTCGGTTTCGGTGAACAGCCGCAGGATGATGCCCAGGGACTCGTCCATGCGCTCGCGCTGCAGTTCGTGGGGGATGCCCATCATGTACGCGTCGCCGGGCAGGGCGCCCGGGCCCACGCCGAACAGCACGCGCCCGTAGGTCATGTGGTCCAGCTGCACCATCCGGTTCGCCACCATCAGCGGGTGGTGATAAGGCAGGCTGACGACGCCGGTGCCCAGCTTGATGCGATTGGTGCGCTGGGCGGCGGCCGCGATGAATACCTCGGGCGAGGAGATGATTTCCCAGCCCGCGCTGTGGTGCTCGCCGATCCAGGCTTCGTCGAACCCCAGCTTGTCCAG
>JAJDXU010000136.1 GCA_022823105.1 Dehalococcoidia bacterium | reverse complement strand
TTTGAATTACCGACATCTGGGTCGCGCGTTGTTGGGTACCGCGCTGACTGTGCTGGCGGCTGTGCTGCTGGCCTGCGCTCCGACGCAAGAAACCCCGAACGGCGAACCTTGGGAAACGACGCCGGCGCCCACCGACGCCCTCGCTCCCACCCTTGCGCAGGCTACCCCGCTGCCGACGGCTGCACTGGGCGGAACGACGACACCGTTGCCCACGGCGCGGATGGAATCGGCGGCAACGGACCTGCCCACTCCGACGTCCATTCCGGTGTTTACGGAGGGGAGCGTGATCACGGTGGACTCCGAGGAGGCGGAACGAACCCGCACCAAGTATGAAAGCCTGCTCAGGGCGACCTGGGCGACCGATTTCACGCGCACCACCATCTCGTTTGATGAGATCATGACCGGGGGCCCGCCCAAGGACGGGATTCCGGCCATCGACGATCCGCAGTTTGAATCGGTGAGCGACGCCGACGAATGGCTGGATGACCTGGAGGCGGTGCAGGTGGTGGACCTGAACGGCGACGCCCGCGCGTATCCCGTGCAGGTGATGGTATGGCACGAGCTGGTGAACGATACGGTGGGAGGTGAACCCGTCGTCATCACGTATTGACCGCTGTGCAATACCGCCTTCGTGTTCAGGCGGACGGTTGATGGGGAGACACTGGACTTCGGGACGACGGGGGCGCTGCGGGACAGCAACCTGCTGATGTACGACCGCCAGACCGAGTCGTGGTGGCAGGAGTTCGGGGGCGAGGGAGTGATCGGACAATACGCCGGGCGCAAGCTGGAGCAACTCTATTTGTCGATAGTGTCCTGGGGTGATTTCAAGGCGATGTTCCCGGAGGGAAAGGTGCTTTCGCGTCCGAACTCCGGCCGGCCCTACGGCAGCAACCCATACGCGGGCTACGACCGACCGGGCAGTTCGCCATTCCTGTTCGACGGCGAGGAGGACCCGCGCCTGCCGGCGGTGGAACGGGTGGCGGCGCTGGAGCGGGGCGGCGACGCGTGGGCGGTGTCGTTCACGACGCTGGCGGAGGAGCGGGTGGTGTCGGCAAGCGTGGGCGGCGAGGACATTGTGGTGTTCTGGACCCCCGGCACGGCGTCGGCGCTGGACCGCGGTTCCATCAAGTCAGGCCGGGACGTGGGGACCGCGGGGATCTTCTCGCCGGCGACGGTGGACGGGGAAAAGCTGACGTTCTCCGCAGATGCCGAGGGCATCATCACCGATGAGGAAAGCGGCAGCGCGTGGAATATCTTCGGGCGCGCCACGAGCGGGCCGTTGGAAGGGACGCAGTTGACGGCGCTGCCGGGGCGGATAGGGCAGCTTTGGTTCTCGTGGGCGGTTTACAGGCCGGATACGGTGGTGTACCGGGCACGGTAAAGGGGGCGGGTTTTATGCCCGCCCCCACTTTTTGGTTGCATCACTCTTGCTCATCCTTCGACAAGCTCAGGATGAGCGGAGTGAAGGACGATGAGTAGATTGGAGCACGAGAGTGAGTTGGAGCACGAGAGTGGAGTGGAGGAGGATGAACGGAGACTAGCCGCGCCAGACTTGGCGGACGTGGCGGACGGAGTTGAGGCGTTTTTCGGCCAGGAGGTCGGCGGCGCGGGCCGTTGATATCTCCTTTTTGCTGGAGGTGGTCAGCACTGCCGCCATCTGCTCGTAGATGCGCTCGGTCTGCTGTCGGGAGCGGTCGGGGTTGTAGGGCTGGCCGATTTCGGCGGCGGCGTTGATGATGCCGCCGGCGTTGATCAGGAAGTCGGGGGCGTAGATCACGCCGCGACGGTGCAGTTCCTCGCCGTCTTCGGGCGTCGCCAGTTGGTTGTTGGCGCCACCGGCGACAATCCGGCAGCGCAGGCGGTCGATGGTCTGGGAGTTGATCACGCCGCCCAGGGCGCACGGGGCGAATATGTCGCAGTCCACGTCGTAGATTTCGTCGGGGGACACAACCCTGACGCCCATGTGGCGCGCCTTGTCCAGCGCGGCCTCGCTGATGTCGGTGACAAAGACCTGCGCGTCCTCTTCCAGCAGGCGCTCTGCCGTTTTGGAGGCCACCTTGCCGAACCCCTGCATGGCGATCCTGCGGCCCCGCAACGAGTCGCTGCCCCAGGCGTCAGCGGCGCAGGCGCGCATGCCCATGTAGACGCCAAGGCCGGTCATGATGGACGTGTCGCCGCTGCCGCCGAGGGTAACGTCCAAGCCAACGACGTGCTGCGTTTCCTGGTGGACGGACTCCAGGTCGCGTCCGGTGGTGCCGACGTCGGTGGTGGTGAGATAGCGTCCGCCCAGGGTGTCCACGAAGCGGCCCCAGGCACGCAGGAGCCCCTCGGTCTTGTCAGTGCGCGGGTCGCCGATGATAACGCCTTTGCCGCCGCCGAGGTTCAGGCCGGCGGCCGCGGACTTGTAGGTCATGGCCTGGGACAGGCGGAGGGCGTCGGCCAGCGCGTCGGCCTCGGAGGCGTAGGGCCACATGCGGGTGCCGCCGCAGGAGGGGCCCAGCGTAGTATCGTGAATTGCGATTATGCCACGGAGTCCGCTTTCGGGGTCGCTGTACATCGCGACCTGTTCGTGTCCGTGTTTGACCATCTTATTAAGAACGTCCATTGCATCGCCTCCTTTAGGGGGTCGTTATCGGTAGTGGGAGCGACGCAGCGGCTACGTTGCCGCTGAGAGGCGCATTGGCCTCTACTGCTATTATAAAACACGGTTCCGGCTGCCTCGGGCGCCTTGGGGTATAATCCCCGCAGTCTCTATCCGCAGAATCGACCCCAGGAGTACGACCCAATGCCTCCCAAGCAGTACGAAAACCCGCCCGGCCTCGTGATTGTAGCGACCAAGGAATATCATGCGGTGATCAAGACCGACAAGGGCGACATGACCATTGAGCTGCTACCGCAGTTCGCGCCGCTGACGGTCAACAACTTTGTTTTCCTGGCCCGCGACGGGTTTTACGAAGACAACCAGTTCCACCGCGTGATCAACGGGTTCATGATCCAGGGCGGTTGCCCGAGGGGCGACGGCACGGGCGGCCCGGGCTACCGGTTCCGCGACGAGGAGGTCACGCGTTCCTACACGCGAGGCACGCTGGCGATGGCGAACGCTGGCCCCAACACCAACGGGAGCCAGTGGTTCATTGTGCACGGGGCCGATGTGGGCCTGCCGCCGAATTACACGATCTTCGGCATGCTTACCGAGGGCGACGACGTGCTGGATGCGCTGGCGACATCGCCGGTGCGGCCAAGTCGAGGTGGCGAAAACAGCCAGCCCACGGAGCGGTTGGCGATCCACAACATCGAGATCGTGGAGACGGACCGCTAATAACCTCAGTTCCGTGCTGTAGGGTCCCCGAATACAGCAAACACAGCAGGGGTGGGCTCCTCGGCCTGCCCCTGCATATTTTGGCGACGGCAAGCCGAGGAGCGCGCCGTTGCCGTGCCCAACCCGTCCGGCCTGCATTGCCGCGGCACGCCGGGCGAAGATGGAAGCGCCGGCACGCGCGCGCATGAGGCTCTGGCCGAAATCGCTGTACTACGGGTGGGTGGTCGCCGGAGCGTCGGGGAGCATCGGATTCGCCAACGCCGCGTCCGCCATATCCATACTGACCATATTCGTGGTGCCCATGTCCGAGGAGTTCGGCTGGGGACGCACGGAGATTGCCGGCGCGACGACTCTCGGGGCGCTCCTGGGGGCGGCGCTGGCGCCGTTCATCGGCCGGCTGGTGGACCGGTTCGGGTCGCGTTTGACGCTGGTGATCAGCGGGGCAGTGATCGGGTTGGGCTGCGTGTACCTGTCGTTGATGCAGACGCTGGTGGGGTTCTATATAGCGTTCACGGTGTCGCGGATTGCCGACCAGGGCGGGGTCAAGATCGGCACGTCGGTGGCCGCCGGGAAGTGGTTCGAGCGCTACCGTGGGCGAGCCACGGGTTTGGTGTTCCTGGTGGAAACCGTGGGCGTCATCATGCTGGCGCCGCTGACGCAACTGGTGATCGGCCAATGGGGATGGCGTTCGGCGTGGCTGATGCTGGCGGCGGTGATGTTCGCGCTGGGAGTGATTCCGTGCGCGCTGTGGGTGCGACGGCAGCCGGAGGACATGGGGCTGGTCGTGGACGGCGACAGCCCGACGACAGGCATGGCAACGACGCCGGATACCGGTCCGCTCGTGGTTCGACAGGCTCACCATGAGCGGACCGTTGTCAACGGGGAGGCTCCGGTTGAAGTCGCGGTGGTGGAGCGGTCGCTGACCCTGCGCGATGCGGCGCGGACGCCGGCGTTCTGGATCGCGCTGGTGTCGCTGTTCCTGGGCAGCAACGCGATGTCCGGTCCGGGTCTGCACATGGTGCCGTATCTCACCGAGCGGGGCCTGAACGCCACGGCGGCGGTAGGGGCCATCAGCGTGATGGCCACGGCGGGGGCGGCCGGAGCGGTCATGGCGGGGATGGCCGCTGATCGCGTATCTCCGCGGTGGTTGATGGTGGGTCTGTACCTGACCGGCACGGTGGCGCTGGCGTTGCTGGTGGGGACGGACACGCTGGTCGAGACGTACGCGGTGGTTATCCTGATGGGGTTGATCGGCACGGGGATCAACACGTTGGCGCCGCTGATGTGGGCGGCCAACTACGGGCGCGGGTCGCTGGGGGCGATACACGGCGTGGGCCGAGCGTCTCAGGTGATGGGTTTCGCCGTGGGGCCGCTGATGTCGGGGATCGCGTACGACAGCACGGGGACGTACCGCGAGGTGTTCATGGCATTCGCCGTGGTGGCGCTGGTGGCGGCGGGCCTGATGGCGGCGGCGCGGACGTGGTCGTGGAGGGTGCGGGAAACATGGATGCGTTGATGTTATGGAGGCACGATGGTTGCGGACCGTTGGATAAATCATTTGTAACAATTGACATGGTTATTCATTATCCGTATTATTATCGACGTTCATACGCGAATATTTATGTTCCATTATCTCGTTGAAAATGGCAACATAGGGTCAGACATCCAGAGGCGCCTGCGGTGACCACCGTTTCAGTCTAGGACCAGATCGACGAGCTGTTCGCCGACGCCCGCCAAATGCAGGCTCAAGCAGTCGAACGCCTGGAACAGGGAGACATCCGCGACGCGGCGGAGAAAGCGTGGTGCGCCACCAAACGTGCCACCGATGCCCTGATACTGGCCCGCACCGGAGAGCATCCCGGACCCACCGGCCTCACCAGCGACGGTCTGGATGACCTGGTTGCTGCCGATCCGGCCGCGGCCTCATTGCAAGGCCGATATTACAGTCGCCTCAGCCAACTGCATGGCGCTTGTTTTTACACCGGGGCGTGCAACCGGCATACTGAGCGGCGCATCAGGGAAACTGCGGAGTACATCGCCGACGCAGGGGCGTTGGCCGGGAAATGACGCTGGCGTTCGCTGCTCGATCTACCCTGCAGGCTGCTACGCTGGCCGGTTGCAGCAATTGACGTTGCCAGATTCCAGGCGTGTGGATTCCTGCTTCCGCAGGAATGACGGGTAGATGGCAGGAATGACGGGTAGATGGCACGACGGGCGGAGTGGGACCGGATGACCCGGTATAGCATCTGTGGCGGCGGTTGGGTCAGGAGTCGTCGCCGGCGGCGGGGGCTGGAGCCGGGGCGGAGACGGTGGGAGTGGATTCTGGGGTGGTGGGGATCTGGGGGCGCTTGGCGAACAGGAAGCAGACGCCGCCGGCGTAGTTGAATCCGGCCAGCACCAGGAAGGCGATGGTGTAGGTGCCCAGCCAGTCGTACATGTAGCCGGCGAAGGGGCTGGAAATGAGCAGCAGGCCGTTCATTGGTATGGTGCTGATGCCCAGTATCTTGCCGAAGTTGCCGCGCCCGAAGTACTCGCCCCTGATTGAGGTGGTCAGGGGGTTGCGGCCGCCGAATCCGACGCCGAAGATCACTGCGAAGGAGTAGAACATCCACAGTTCGGTGCTGAAGGTGAGGAGGACCACGGCGCTGGCCTGGATGGTGGTGAACACGAAGAGGCCGATGCGTTTGGGGAACCGGTCGCCGACGTAGCCGCCCAGGGGCTGGGCGAACATGGAGATGATGGTGTAGAGGATGACGACGGTGCCGGCGTATTCCTGGAGACCCACGTCCTTGAGGAGGAGGCCCAGGTGGGTGAAGATGGCCAGGATGATCATGCTGGTCATGCCGTGGCCGACGGCGATGAGCCAGAATGCGGGAGTGCGTACGGCCTGCTGGGCGGTGAGTCCCTGGGGCTGCGCCGGGGCAGCGGAGGCGCGGCGGGCCTGCTGTGGGGCGGTACCCTCGGCCTGGAGTCCCATGTCCTCGGGCCGGTTGCGGATCAGGTATGAGAGCGGGAACGCCACCGCCAGGATGACGATGGCGAGGATCAGCGCGACGTTTTCCCAGCCGATGGCGCGGCCGATGTTGAGGGTGAGACCGGTGAAGGGGACGCCGACGCTGCCGTTGATGCCGAGGTCGATGAGGGGGATGACGATGAGAGCGCCGCCGCGGCTCATGAAGTTGGCCCAACCCATGGCGGAGGCCATGCGGCGGGAGAACCAGTTGTTGATGGTGGTCATCATGGGGACCCAACTGCCCATGCCCTGGCCGGCGGCCATGACCATGTAGGCCACGTAGAACATATAGAGGGGCGCGACGGGCCAGAAGCCGGCGTCGATCTGCCAGAATATGAGGAAGCCCAGGCCCAGGATGATGAATCCGAGGAGGACCATTTTGCGGCCGCCGAGCTTGTCGGTGAGGTAGCCCTCGAGGGGACCCATGAGGCCGCCTTCGATGCGGGTGAGGGTCAGGGCGAGGGAGAGCTGTCCGCGGGGCCAGCCGAACTGGTTCTCCAGCGCGACGGCCCAGAGGGTCATGGCGTGGAACAGGGGCACGGTGGCGATCGTCATCACGAAGCCGGTGGCGACGACGATATACCAGCCGTAGTAGATGTTGGGCCGGCGGAATCCGAAACGCGAACCGCCGGACGGCGGCGCCTGGGTGGTCATGGCAGAACGCAAAAAATAGCGTCCGCGGCGGGCGGATCCGCCAGAGGCGGACCGGAGGCGGACAGGTACGTAGCGGCGCCTATTCTACGCTCTTTGGGATTATGGGCACAAGGCATAGTGCGTGATTACGAGTATCACGGAATGTGCCTGGGGGTGCCGTGTTTTTACATCGATGCACAGGATC
>JAJDXU010000432.1 GCA_022823105.1 Dehalococcoidia bacterium | reverse complement strand
GCCGTCTCTAGCGGCTTTGAACCCGAGATGAACTAACCCGTCCATCAGCTCGTTCTGCGTTGTCGTCTTTTGTCGATCGTGTCTTCTGAAATCCTGTGAAAACGTCATGGTTTACACCTCTTGGATAGTTGGCTCGATGAGCCGATGGAAGGGGAGGCGTAACGCCCAATACTGCTTTTCTTCCCTGGTCGGGATGGATATTACCTGACGTTATTTATTATACATCGGGGCCATGATGCCAGTTCCCTACCAGCCTGCGCGGGCACTTCGCCCACCGGCCGTGCGGTCCTTAAAACCACAGTATCCCCGAGCAAATTCATCGCGGACCTTGGCGACAATCCTGCCTCTCCTGGAGACGCCGGCATGCACTCATTGAAAAACGGCTCCCTCACGGGAGCCGCTTCAAAACGCAATTTGGCACCGGCGGAAGGAATCGAACCCACACCTTCGGTTTTGGAGACCGATGCGCTACCACTACACCACGCCGGTGCGACCTCTCTCTATTCTAGCAACACCCTGCCCTCCGCACAACCGCTCCCACGGCTTACGCGTATCCACGTTGCGCAACTTGGCACTGAGAGCACAGTCATTCCTGTCGGTGCCACAACGCCCAACTTTTCGTGATTCCCCCGCCTTTGGTGGCAGAAAGAAGTGCCATCGCCCTCTTTAATTGCCCAACTCCCCCAAAAAAAGCTTCAGTTCAGACGCCCCCGCCCCGCTGACACTTCCACCTTGCTCTAACCCTCCCACCATCCGTACCATATTACCCAGCGCCCCAATTCCAATTCGCCACCCAGGCCCGCGACAGCCGACCCAATACCCACCTCCCAACACCGCGAACCTCCCCAAATCCTCTCATCGGCCCGCCAGAACCACAAATATCGCCCCCAGAACCGCCTTCCCCACCTCCATTTGCCCCCACAACGCACCCTAGCGCCCTACTCAAATGAACGGAAATGAGCGGAAACGAGCGGGAAATCGACTTTTCCGTCCTTTCACCACGCAATCGCAAAGCGGGTACGCGTGAGGCGCCCCGCCGATGTCGACACCGGAACTCCCCCGGAACTAAACAAGTTCCGGCGCGGCATGCGCCACGGCGTTGCGCCCGATGTGGTTCAGGTACTCATGGATGTTCAGCACCTGGATGGTGTTGGTCGTCCCCGTCACGCCGGTCATGAACCCGTGAACCAGCGTCACCACGTCCCGCTCCGACACCATGCCGGTGGCCATCGCCGCATCGACCAGCAACGTGACCAGCTTCGCCACGTCCCGCTCCGCCGGTATCACACCCTTGGGGTTGAGGCCCCACGCCATGCACACCCGACGTTGCACGGCGGCATCGTGCGAGAACACCAGGATGTCGTTCTCGGGCCGGAACCGCGCCATCTCAAAGGCCGCCCGGCCAGTGCTGGTGATCACGATGGGCTTGGCGTTCAACGACTTGGTCAGTTGGTTCGCGCCCCACGTCACCGCCTGCGTCTGGTTGGTCTGGGGAAATTCGGTGTAGTAGTCGTACATGGTCTCCGCCTGCACGATGGCCGCGTCCGCGATGCGCACTGCCTCCACCGGATACGCGCCCACTGCGATCTCGTCGGACAGCAGGATCGAATCGCAGCCGTCCAGCACCGCGTTGGCGATGTCGGAAACCTCGGCCCGCGTCGGCGTCGGCGAGTTCACCATGGAACGCAGCATCTGCGTGGCGACCGACGAGATGCGACCGGCGTTGTTGGCCCGTTTCACCATGTCCTTCTGGATGACCGGCACTTCTTCCATCGGCATCTCCACACCCAGGTCGCCCCGGGCCACCATGATGCCGTCCACCTCTTCGAGGATCTCGTCAAGGTTGTTGATGCACTCCCGCCGTTCCAGCTTCGCCATCACCGGGGCCTGGCTGTTCAGCTGGTTCAGGTAGGCCCGCGCGTACCGCACGTCCTCACCGGACCGGACGAAGGACAGGGCGACCCAGTCCACCTCCTGCTCCACGCCGAACTGCAACGCGATCTTGTCGCTCTCGGTGATCACCGGCATGTCGATGGCAACGTCCGGGAGGTTCACGCCCTTGTACGAAGAGAGGTTGCCCCCGTTGCGCACCTGCGTCTTGATCTCCAGGTCGTCGGTTACGTCCAACACTTCCAGGCACACGGTCCCGTCCGACAGGTACACCAGGTGTCCGGGGCGCAGGTTCGCCAGGATGGAGGGCTCCGGGAACGGCAGGCGGTCGGGGCTGTCGGCGCTCGGCTCGTTGACGATCGAAATTCGGTCGCCGAAGTTGAGCTGGATCGCCTCGGCCATCTGCCCCAGTCGGAATTTGTTGCCGCCCAGGTCCTGCAGCACCGCCACCGGCCGGTTGTGCCGGTCCGAGGCGGCACGCACGCTGGCGATCACCTCCGCATGCTCCTCCAGGGTTCCATGAGAGAAGTTGAGCCGCGCCACGTCCATGCCGGCCGCAACGAGCCGGTCCAGCGTCTCCGGAGACCGGGAGGCCGGCCCGATGGTGGCGATTATCTTGGTTTTCCGCATGACCAATCTCCCTGTACCAGCGCTACTTCACGCCTCGTCACGTCTCATTTGGTCGCATTATAACGATTATTCCCCGGCCGCACAGCGGGGGAGCGAGATGCAAAAGGGCGGGTTTTGAACCCGCCCCGACCTCGTAGCGTTCGTCGCCTATCGGCTCTGGCGACTTTCCTCGTAGGTCTGGGTGGCCCGCTCCAGACCCGCGCGCCGGTTGACCTGCAGCGTATCGCGCAGGTCCGACGCCCACCGTTGCGACGTCTGGATGCCCGTCAGCGTGCCCTGGAACTGCGGCATCACGTACCGCGCCATCAGTTCGTACGAGCGGTGGATCTTGTCCCGGGGCGCCCAGTCTTCCACCCGCACCAGCATGCCCCCGAACCCGCCGGACAGTTCCTGCAACTCGTTGATCCGCTGGATGCAGTCGTCGGGCGTGCCCACGATCCACTGCTTGTTGTCGGTCATGAAGTCCACGATCTGGTCCCGGGGAACATCCGGCACCTCGTGGCCCAGGGTGTTGCCGAAGTATTCCGTCACCACGCGGGCGGAACCCTCACGGATGTCCTCCTGCGCCTCCTTCTTGGACTCGGCCAGGTGCACTCCAACCGACAGCCGCCACTCGGACCGCTTCACCGTCTGACCATGCTCCGCGGCCGTCTCCTCTGCGATGGCCCACTGGTCCTTGAGGCTCGTGGAGCGCACCATGTCGCGCGGCACGCTCAGCGAGATCACTCCGGCCCCGTGCTTGCCCGCCGTGGTAACTCCCGCCGGCGACTGCACCGACGCAACGACCAGCGGGAACGGCTGCTGGTAAGGCCGCAGCTGGAGATGCGCATCGTGCAGCTCGAACCAGTCGGAGGTGTAGGTGTACGGTTCGGGGCTGTCCATCAGCCGCTTGATGACCCCCAGCGACTCGTCCATCATCTCGCGCTGCCGCGCCGGGTCGATGCCAAACATGTAGGCGTCCGACGCCAGCGCGCCGGGACCAACCCCCAGCATCACGCGACCCCGGGTCAGGTGATCGAGCAAAACCATGCGGTTGGCCACCATGTAGGGGTGATGGTAGGGGAGGCTCACGACGCCGGTGCTCAGGCGAAGGTTGCGCGTCCGCTCGGCGGCGGTCGCCATGAATACCTCCGGCGACGCAATCGTCTCCCAACCGGCGCTGTGGTGCTCGCCAATCCAGGCCTCGTCATAGCCCAGGTGGTCCAGCCACTGCAGCAGTTCCAGGTCGCGCTCCAGGGCCAGAGTCGGGTTCTCGCCGACCCGGTGGAAAGGAGCCATGAACACGCCAAATTTCATACGCGCCGGGACGGTCATTAGGGGGCCTCCTCAAATTGGCGATCGGTTCCGGTGACAATCTGTTCCTATTACGGTTGCGTCATTCTAACACGGGGCATCGGAGTGGCAACCGCATTGCTGATCCAGGCCCACGGCGGCGCTGCGTCGCTCCACGATCACTGTATCCCGCCAGACACCGTGCAGCATCGCCACCCGCTTGCGTCGCCCCAGGATGCGGAACCCGCAGGCCAGGTGCACCGCGATGCTGGACAGATTCTCCGGAAAGACGCTGCTCTGCAGCGTCCAGAAACCCGCGGCCTCAGACTTGGCCACCAAGGCGGCCAAAAGCAGCTTGCCGATTCCCAGACCCCTGGACGCCTCGGCGACGTAGATGCTGTGCTCCACCACGCCCGCATAGCACGCCCGAGCGGAAACGGGAGACAGCGCAGCCCAGCCGACTACAGGGTCCCCAGCCTTCGCTACGAGCCTGCATTCGCGTCGATGGTTCCGGTCCCACGTCTGCCAATCGGGAACCTCGGTCTCAAACGTCGCGTTCCCCGTCGCGATGCCCTCCGCATAGATGCGCCGCACCACCGGCCAGTCACTGGGCAGCATCGGGACGATGGTGATTTTCTTTCCGGCCGGCTCCATATTTCTGAATCTGTAGACTTGACGCCGGGCGTCGAACATCGCTGACCGGATCACTGCCACAACCCCGACCCACGGCTCCGGTCCAGCACCGTCACCTGGAACGAATCTGCGGCGTCAGCAGGCCCACCTGCAGGGATGCCGGCAAATTGTTGCGGGTGACCTGCATGCGCGCTTGCGGCTGCAGCGAACCGTCTGCCACACCCAGTTCCCGCAGGAACGCGTTGGGGTCTGCCGGCATGATCTCAGACGGCTCGCCCGGCGCCCGGTAGTGCATTGGCACCAGCCAGTGGGCGTCCAACTGCTGCGCCGTTTGGTTGACGGCGCGGTGCGACAGCAGGTTGTGCTCCTCTCCACCGGCCGGCGCGAGCACGACGTCGGCCGGGCCTATGAGGTCGATCTGCTGCGCAGTCAGGGGTTTAGCGATGTTGCCCAGGTGGCACACACTGATGCCATCCACAGCGATGGTGTATGCCACGTTACGCCGGCTGCGAGCAGCGCCGTCCGGGAGCGCGGTCATCACCGCTCGGATCGTAATCCCCTGGAATTCATACTCGCCTGGCGTGTCGAAAACACGGGGGCCGCCGCTGAGGTCGGTGGGGTTGTTATGCATCGGATCGTCGTGGCTGACCGTAACCGCCACGACGTCCACGATCTGGCGCGGATCAATCTGCATCCCCAATCCCGCGTTTGCCCCGTACGGGTCGGTGACGATGGACAGCCCGGTCGTTGCGGACCGTAGGCGGAATGAGGCATGTCCAAGCCAGTAAATGTCCATAGCTGCGCCCGATCAATCAGTGCCGGAAATACCCTGGCAGTCAGCCGTTACGCGAGGCTCCGCTAATCCAGTCCACCAGCGCCCAACCAGCCGGCACCACCAGGCTCGCGGCGATCAGCTTGACCAGGTCGCCGGGGATGAACGGGAACAGGCCGCATTGCAAGGCGTCAGCGCAGCCCCAGGCGGTGGCCGCGTCATTTGGCAGAAAGTAGTTCAGTTGGATCAGCCCCGGGACATACAGCACGACGTTGCCCAAAAGCATGGCCAGCAGCACCCACGGCCTCCGGCTCCAGCCCCACTGACAGAGGAACCCCACCAACGCCGCCGCTGGAATAAAGCCAACGATGTAGCCGCCGGAAGGCAGCAGCCAGAACCATCCCGATTGGCCGCCCGCGAAGAAAGGCAGGAACGCCCCCTCAATGGCATACAGGGCCAGGGCCAGGCCGCCGCGCCACCCGCCCAGCATCGCTCCCACCAGGAGCACTGCAAACGTCTGCCCGGTGATGGGCACCGGCGTGAAGCCCAGCGGGATCTTGATCTGTGCGAACAGCGCGACCAGCAGGCTGCCGGCGATAATCAGCAAGACGTCCCGGATTATGCCGGCCGCTGGTCCCGCATCGGGCATGACCAAGTCGGACAGCGTGCCGGGAGGCGGCAGCGCTTGATCTGCCGCTGGCGAAACTCGATAGCGCATGATGGATATATCGTAAACCAACGGCGAAAATCGTGCACACGCGACGACGTACGCAAAACCGACGTTTCGGCGCAACCCGGGCCTGGTATCTTTACGGTGTAAACCGGGTTGAGGGTATGACTAACGCGCGGGGGCGGGAAGGTCCCAGCGGAAGAATTCGCGGTAGCGGTCGTGGCTGGCCCAGGGCAGCAGGTTGAATACGATGATCTCGTACTCGGGGACGTCGCCCCGTAGCCGGATGTCCTTGAGGTAGCGGCCCAGGTCGGCGTAGGTGGGGACGAGGAAGCCGGCATTGGCGATGCGCCTGATGACGTCGGCGGGTTCGGGAGGTTCTGAGGGGTCCCATTCGTCGGAGACGGCCTCGGCGATGCGGCGGAGTTTGAGTATGGCGAGTTCGCGAGCGAAGCGGCGCTTGAGGGCGTCGACCTGGCGGCGGATTTGGGAGAGGGTCATGGGGTTACCTCTGACGGGGGAGAGCTTACATCGATGCACAGGATA
>JAJDXU010000479.1 GCA_022823105.1 Dehalococcoidia bacterium | reverse complement strand
ATACCCTAGATACGATCGGCAAAAAGGGCCGCCACTTTGGATACTGACAGTAGCTTACCACCGTTATTGTTCCTCGCCGCGTCTCTGCTGACCTTCGCGTGGGTCAGCATAATCGTCGCTACCCGCAGGCGACGACCGGGGCTCGTTGCGCTCTTGGGCTATTCCCCGTCGCCAGGCTTGGGCGCGGTCAGGGTTCTGTCCGCTGGCGTCGCCGGCGTGTCTCTGGCCCTCGTCGCCCTCCGGGCAATGCCCGCTTTGCCCAGTGTCCTGGTCCTGCTGGCCGCCGTCGCCATCACGGCGGCAGCCCTGGTCGCTATCCAGCTATTGACCGATCGCTGGAGTTCAATGTTCCCGAACGCCGCCCGGCGGCTGTCCCGACCCGGCCGTTTGTTCCCGGGCTTGAGGTCCGCTCCCGCCAGCGCCACTGCGAACCCGATAGATTGGGAGTTCAACCTGCCGCCCGCCTCCGGCCAAAGCGGCGGCGCAAACGGCAACGACGGTTCCCATCAGGAAGCCGATGGCCTCCGGCCGGCCGATATCGTTGCCGATTACCTGAACCTTGATAAGAACGACACCGACATGGTGGATTCCATCAGCCGCATGGACGACCGCGACGTCCAGGACATCATGGTACCCAGGCTGGACATGGACGCCATTCCGCTCACCTCCACTCTGGACGATGTGGTCAGCGCCTTCGTGTCCACAAAGCACACCCGCCTGCCCGTCTATCGCAACTCCATGGACGATGTCGTCGGCATAGTGCACATCAGTGATGTCCTGCCTGCCCTCGCCGATGGTCAACCCTCCGTTGAATTGGGCGACATCATGCGAACCCCGGAATTCGTGGCGGAAAACATGGCGGTTGATGACCTGCTCCACCTCATGCAGTCGAAATCCTTGCAGATGGCCATAGTGGTGGACGAATACGGTGGCGTCGAAGGACTGGTCACCCTCGAGAACGTACTCGAGGAAATCGTGGGCGACATCGACGACGAATTCGCCGCCGCCGACCCCGACGCTCCATCTCTCGCCCAAGACGGATCTTGGATCGTCAATGCCACCACCTCGGTGGAGGACGTCAACCGCCTGGCCGGATTCCAGCTCAACGGCCGCGCCGTCAACACCATCGGCGGGTTCGTTTACACCGAGCTTGGTCGAATGCCCACCGTCGGCGACGTCATTCGCAATGGCGACGCTTGCATAGAAGTTCTGCAGGTTCGGGGACGCCGTATCCAGCAGCTTCGACTGTCCCGCTCCGCCGGCGACTTCAAACCCGCCACGGAAACCGGCTCCGCAGAGACTCGCCCCTAGTTACTTGACGCCCACCAACTCGCCGCTCAGGATCAGGAAGTGGTCGTACAGCCCCGACGGCACAGGTACCGTCAGGTGAATTGTCGACCGGTGGCTGCCGCTCAGGTGCAGTTCGTCATCGGCTATCACATCGGTGTGGGTCGCCGCGTACAGGTAAACGTCTGCACCGTTGTCGACGAAAATCAGTATGTCCTCCCCCTCGTCAAGCAGTTCGGGGGCATCCTCCAGCCCCTCGAAACTGTTCGCGCTCTGACCGACCTCCCCAAAGAACCACAGCGCGCCCCGTTCACCCGGGTTCGCCTGCACCACGTCGACGTCGGACGGGTCCTTCCCCTCAGCGGTATTCAGGATCGACGCCCCGGTTACGCCCGTCCGGTTCAACCTGACGTTTATCCCGAGTTCCGGCACGATCAGCCGCTGCGCCGGCGGCAACGTCCCCAACGGATGCGCGTCCACCGGCTTGACCGGTGTGAATCCCAATTCTCCTATCGATTCATCGTAGGCGCCGGACGGGAACGCCATCGCTGAAACTATCCTGCCCTCTTCCGGCGCCCGCGGCATGTCGCCGGTCTGCAGTAGGATCGCGTCGCCTCGTTTCACGGCGAAATCGTCCACGTTGGACCTCAGCCAGAAAAGGTTGCCGTAATAGGCCAACCCAGCCATGATCAAAACGATTCCGGTTATCAGCAGACCGAACCCCGCCCAACGCAGTCCATAATGCTGCGCCTGGGTGCGTATCTGCATGTAATCAAGTCCGATTTCCATTTCTTCGCCTTATCCGTTGAGCGAGTCTAGGCCGGCCGCTGCCCCCAGCGGCGTTGGCATACGCCGCTGGCCGACGATCATCATGCGACCGTCGTTCCCAGTGTCATTTACCGGGTCAGTGCCGCCCGGAGCGTATCGGTTCGTTGACGAATATGTCCCCGTTCCGGATTTTTATGTTGTAGCCGCAGCCGGGATTCGTGCAGGTCCAAGCCTTATAGTGGACCGGAGCCCCTTGCGCTCCATAATCCGACAACGGTACCAGCGCTCCAATATTGCACTGTTGACAGACCGGAAACTCCATTGCTTCCACCAAGATAACCTCCCTGACCCACATTTCATTTGGGTATCAAACGCGAGTTTAACGTCTGCCGCCCGCATATTTCTCTATCCCAACGAACGTGTTTGGGTGTTTTATAAAAACGGGGACTGACCGTGGTCCGTCCCCAACTTGGCGGCATCGTCGCCCGGGTACATCGCTTTCCGGGTACGTCTATTCCAAATAGTCGCGCAGCTTCTTCGACCGCGAGGGATGCCGCAGCTTCCTGATCGCCTTGGCCTCAATCTGCCGGATCCGCTCCCGCGTCACCCCAAACTCCCTTCCGACCTCTTCCAGTGTGCGGGTGCGCCCGTCCTCCAGGCCGAATCGCAGCTTCAGCACGCGACTCTCCCGGTCGGTCAGCGAGTTCAGCACCTCCTGCACCTGCTCCCGCAACAGTTGCGCGGATGCGGCGTCCGCCGGCGCAAGCGTGGTCCGGTCCTCGATGAAGTCGCCCAGGAAGGAGTCCTCCTCCTCGCCGATCGGCGTCTCCAACGACACCGGCTCCTGCGAGATCTTCTGGATCTCCTCCACCTTTTCGGGGGTCATTTCCATGGCCTCCGCCAGCTCCTCCGTGGTCGGCTCCCGACCTTTCTCCTGCAGCAGCCGTCGGTGGTGCCGCATCAGCTTGTTGATGGTCTCCACCATGTG
>JAJDXU010000301.1 GCA_022823105.1 Dehalococcoidia bacterium | reverse complement strand
TGGTGCTGGCCGACGCCGGTTACTATGATGGACTCGCCGTTGGTGGCGTCGGAGAGTTCCTTGAGGACCTGCTGTGGGAGCAACACGGCGGACTTGCGGATAAACAGGGACGGATGCTCGGCGCGAAGGCGGTCCGTTTCCCTGATCCAGTCCAGGTGGACGTTGGAGTTGACCTGCCGGACCAGGGCGCGGAGGCCGGCCTTGAGGTCGCCAAGGACGGGAACGTCGGCCACGACGTTCTTGTTGAACTCGCTGGGGTCAACGTCGAAGTGGACTATTTTGGCGCCGGGAGCGAAATCGGCGAGGCGGCCGGTGACGCGGTCGTCGAACCGTGCGCCCAGAGCAATGACGAGATCGGAGCGGTCGATGGCGAGGCTGGCGTAGGCCATACCGTGCATGCCGGGCATGCCCATGTGGAGCACATGGTCGGTGGGGAGGGAACCGATGCCCAGGAGGGTGGTGATGACGGGGATCTGGGCCTTTTCGGCCAGTTGGCGCAACTCGTCCCACGCCCGGGAAATGAGGACGCCGTGGCCGGCCAGGATAACCGGGCGCTCGGACTGGTTGATGAGGTATGCTGCCGCAGCGATCTGTTGGGGGTCGGGCTCGCCGGGCGGCTCATATCCGGGGAGATCGATCTCTTCGGGCCATTCGAACTCGATCTTTTCGCCGGCGAGAACGTCCTTGGGAACGTCGATGAGGACCGGGCCGGGTCGGCCGGTGCTTGCGATGTGGAAGGCTTCCTTGATGGCCGGAGCGATCTCGCGGACATCCATCACCAGGTAGTTGTGCTTGGTTACCGGGAGAGTGATGCCGGTGATGTCGGTTTCCTGGAAGGCGTCGCGGCCGATGGCGGGGCGCGGCACCTGGCCGGTGATGCACACGATGGGCACGGAGTCCATCTGAGCAGAGGCCAGACCGGTTACGAGGTTGGTGGCGCCGGGCCCCGAGGTGGCGGAGCACACGCCGACCTTACCGGTGGCCCTGGCGTAGCCGTCGGCGGCCATGGCGGCGGCCTGTTCGTGGCGTACGAGGATGTGGCGGAGTTGAGGGTATCCGGAAAGCGCTCCGTAGAAGGGTAGTACAGCGCCGCCGGGCAATCCGAATATCGTGTCCACGCCTTCGCGCAGCAGGCTTTCGCAGATGATTTCGGCGCCGGTCATTTCCATGTTCGCCACTCCTGATGATTCTCCAGATTTGAGGGTAGTTGGGGCATTAAAAAATCCCGGCCCCATGAAGGGACGGGTTTAGGAGCCCGCGGTACCACCCTTCTTTTCCGTGCCGGTGATCGATAGAGATCACGCGGCGCGAAACTCTCTGTACACAGCCATTATCGGAGCCGACCCGCTCTCCCTACTTACGCATCCGAATGCGTTTCAGGCGAGGCGCTCAGGGGCGAGTTCGAGGGTTCCGGCCACCGACTTGCACCAACCGTCGGCTCTCTTCGCGGCCATATACCGCCTACTACTCCCCATCCCAGCGAATAACCTGAAAAATGCTAACACCCGCAAAAGATGGTGTCAACAAAATCGCTGGCCTCACGAGTACCCAGTTTGTCATAGCCAGTAGGGAGTCCCTCTCCACCGGGCTCGCTATGAGTGTTCCGGCGAAAATGGGCACGGGTGAAGCGCTTGAGGGCAGCGGGGCGGAGGAGTTGGAAGATGGTCGTGGGACCGCATCGTGATTGGCAGGACTCGGGACGGCGGAGATTTTCGGAAATCCCGCTCATTCCCTCTCATTTCCGCCCGTTTGAGTAGGGTGGCTGGGTCGGTGATGGGGGCGGAAAGCATGGTTTTGGCGGCGATAATCATGGTTTTGGCGGGCGGGTGAGGGGTTTTGGTAGGGAGGCATTTGGAGTGCGGCATGGGCCGGTCACCGGTCAGGGCTGGGACGACGGGTTGGATGGGGGCGTTCAAGTAGTTTGATGGTAAGGACGGACTGAGGATAGGGGCAACGAGGAAGTGTCATTAGACCGGGCCTTTTCAAAGTCGCCGTTGTCATTGCCATTGCGCGTCTGCCACAGGCGGACTGGTCGCGCGGAATGATGTGTTGGATGGCCAGCCGGGATCGATGGATTGGTCAACGTTTATGGTTCCGGGCCGGGTGTCATGGCGCGCGGGTCATAGCGGATTTGGAAAGAACGGCACTTTGTGATAAAATGCGCAAGGCTATTGCCTAAAAACCCCCAATCAGGAGTGATCATGGAAGGAAAGGTTCAGATTGAGATAACCTACTGCGTGCCTTGACAGCACCACGCTACCGCCACGTGGATGGCGAACGAATTTTTCCGAGCCTATGGCGGCGACGCCGCCATCACCATCTCCCCGCGCGGTCAGGGGATCATGGAAGTATTCGTAGATGGCGAGAAGATCTTCGACAAGAAGGCCGAAGGCAACATCTACCCCGACCTGGGTCGTGTCCGCAAGATGAAGGAAGCCATTGCGGCTCGCATCGCCAACGTTGACATGGCTGTCGCCGCAGACAACTAGTTTCCGGCAACAAACCGAGTTTTGGGCCGCCGCCTGTGTCACGGGCGGCGGTTTTCTTTTTGTAGCGGCTACGCCGGGCACGACGCGGCGAAGGGAGCCAGGGCGCCAAAACCAGAGCCAGGGCCTGTCCAAGGTGGTGCGGTTGACTTTCATCCGCTCGTCCTGAGCCTGTTCAAGGACACGCTCGTGGGTCGAACCGCCAGAGGCGGACCTACGGCAGGCTCTCGCCGCAGACGGACGTTCCGCGCCATGGACGGGACGTGGGGCGATTTTGGAAATGCCCTAAACCGGAGGGGCTGCGTCTGTGAGGCTGGCGCGAAAATATGCTATAATAGGTTTGGCTAAGTGTGACTGGAATTTATATTGATTGTTATGACCCAGATAGATGACGTAAAAAGCAGGCTGGACATCGTCGAGCTCATTTCAAGCTACGTCAACCTACAGCGGTCGGGAAGTTCACTGAAAGCCAATTGCCCGTTCCACCAAGAGCGGACGCCGTCTTTTTTCGTATTTCCGGACCGGCAATCGTGGCGATGTTTCGGCGCCTGCGCTGAGGGCGGCGACGCATTGTCGTTCGTGATGAAGGCGGAACGCATTGAATTCCGGGATGCGCTGCAGCGCATGGCCGCCCGCGTGGGCATTACGTTGGCGAACAACGAGGAGTCGCGCGGCGTCGGGAGGCAGCTTTTCGAAATCAACGATGAGGCGCGGCGTTTCTACCAGCAGATGTTGGGTGAGACCGAGGCCGGGTTCGTCCGCGAATACCTGGAGCGGCGTGGGATCAACGAGCGGTCCGTCCAGACATTTGAGCTGGGATACAGCCCGCCGCGGGACAATCGCCTGCTGGGGCACCTGCGACAGGCCGGCTACGACGACGCCCTGATAGCGCAGGCCGGGTTAGCGCGGGAGACCGACGACGGACGATATTACGACCTCTTTCGGGGCCGGTTGATGATCCCCATAAGGGACTGGGAAGCGCGGGTCGCCGGATTCGGCAGCCGGGCATTGGACGAGGAAGCCACGCCGAAATACCTGAACACGCCGCGAACGCCAGTGTTCGACAAATCGAGAATTCTGTACGCAATGCACGTGGCCAAGGAGCCAGTGCGGCAGCGCGGGGCGGTGATCGTCGAGGGTTATATGGACGCCATCATGGCGCACCAGCACGGATACGACAACGTAGTGGCGTCGATGGGAACGGCGCTCACCGAGCGACAGGTCGATTTGGTGAGGCGTTTGACCACCGACGTAACGATGGCATTGGATGGCGACCCGGCGGGACGCAACGCGACGCTGCGGAGCCTGGAATCGTCCTGGGGAGTGTTTCAGCGACGGAACTCGGCCAACACCTCGGTTTCGATGTTGCAACAGCCGGATGCGATGGAACTTCGCGTTGCGGAACTGCCGTCAGGACAGGACCCGGACGACTTTATCAGGAAGGACCCGAGCGCATGGCCTACCTTCCTGAAGCAGGCCCAGGAGCTGTTCGACTACCTTCTGACGTCGCTTTCCGACCGGGCCGACATGGAGAGTCCTGATGGCCGGTCCTGGGTGGCGAACACGATGCTGAGGTTCGTGGCACAGATCCCGGACCCAGTGCGAAGTGACTTGTACGTGGACCGGTTAGCTGCCCGTTTGGGCGTAAACAACGAAACATTGCGCAGGGCGTTGGACGAAATCAAGCGCCAACTGGCGCGGGAGCGGAGAGGCGAACCCGCTGCGTCCACTGCCGATGCGGCGACTCCGCTGCCGGTGCGGGACCACGATGCGGTTGAGGAAGGCGTGCTGGCCTTCCTGCTGCAACACGGCATGGAGCCGCTGGAGGAATACGAGGAGGCTCCGTCGGCCGAGTGGTTCAGCCGTTCCGAAAACCGCGAGATTTACCGCAGCGTAATTGCGGGTGAGGAAGACGGAGAAGAACCGGTGGCGCCGGAGTTGCAGGCGCACCTTGAATCACTGCGTTCGAAGGAGTTGCGGCTGTCGACGCAGGCGAAACGGGACAAAGCCTGGCGGCAGATGAGCCTGGCTTTGGAAAAAGAACACCTGAATAACGAAATCAGGCAGCTGTCGAGCCTGCCGGAGATCATGGAGGACTTTGAATCTCCGATGGCGCAACGGCTGCTCCGAAACAATATCCGTATTGGCGAGATCGACCGGCTGCTGAAGCCATCCTCGCCCAACCAAAACTAACGGAGGGTCTATGACCATCATTGGCAATCGACGTAACGTAATTGTTGACGACGATGAGCAGGAATTTGACGACGGTGAGGGTATCTCCATCTCGTCGGCCATCGCGAAAGCGAGCGAGGAAGACGAAGAGGACTCTGTAGACGAGGAGGAAGAGGAAAGCGTCTCTCCCGTCAATGTGGATGACCAGGACTCCGCAGATGATGAATGGCAGGTCCGCCGCGCGGCTGCGGTTCGCACGGTGCTGCCGGAACTCGACGGCCCGTCGGCGCGGGACATGGAGCGCGAGGAGCGCGACTGGGCCGAGGTAGACACCTCGGACAACACGGATGCGCTGGACGACCCGGTCCGGATGTACCTGCGGGAGATTGGACGGGTTGACCTGCTGACTTCCGCCGACGAGCGCCGCCTTGCCCGTGAGCTGGAGGGCCTGAACCACCTGCTCAAGTTGGAGAAGGAACTGGCCGAGCGGTCGGCCAGCGACGAGACGCAGGTGGATTTCCTGGACGAAGGCGAGAACGTGCAGTTGGAGGCGGATGCGTGGGAGGCGGCCACGGTGCTGCTGGCCCGGGTCGCGAACGCCGCTCCGCTGGTGCGTTCGCTGGCGCGGTACCTGGGGCTCTACGAGTTCATGACGCTTGCGGAGGTGAAGGAGTCTCCGGAGCTGCGCGCGGCCATCGACGCCGAGGTTGCGCCGGCGATGGTGGAACAGGTGGCGAAGGACCTCGACATAACGGAAGAGGTCGCTTACCAGCGCATTGTGCAGCTGTCCCTGGACTCATGGGTATTGCCTCCGCGGGTGGTGGACGTGGTGACGGCTTACGTTCCGATCTGGGCTGAGCTGCATCCGGACGGGGTGGGCGGTTGCTACAGTCCCGAGCAGGGCCTGGACGTGCCGCCCCTGTACGCGCAGGACGACCACTGCTCGCTGCTGTTGCTGACGCAGCTGCTCCGAGAGCCGGGGCTGAGTGACCGCGTGGAGATGGAGAACTTCGAGGCCGCCGTGTACTTCGACCAGACGAAGAGGAACGGCGAACGTGCGCAGACGCACCTGACCGAGGCGAACCTGCGGTTGGTGGTGAGCGTAGCCAAGAAGTACATCGGGCGGGGGATGGCGCTGCTGGATATGATCCAGGAGGGCAACATCGGCCTGATTCGCGCCGTTGAGAAGTTCGACTACCGGAAGGGCTACAAATTCAGCACGTATGCGACCTGGTGGATCCGCCAGGCGATCACCAGGGCCATTGCCGACCAGGCCCGCACGATCCGCATCCCCGT
>JAJDXU010000161.1 GCA_022823105.1 Dehalococcoidia bacterium | reverse complement strand
GAGACGGCGGTGAATGTGCAGCCAGACAGGCTATTCGGCATGCATTGGCCGCCAAACTTGCCAGCGAGAAAGTAGAACTCCCTGACGGCCGCTTTCACGAGGTGGTGGAAACCTGCGTGCAACGAGCAATGCAGTTATACCGAACTACGGCGATCAATACTAGGGCGGTGTCGCCAGACCGCCCTCAATTGTTTGATCGTTGAATCTGCGACCAATTGGGACTTGCTCGGGTAAACGCAATGTCCGAGGGAAAATGACAGGGGACCAAAAGATGGCGAATGGCCGCATCGAGTCCAAGGGACTGCAGTTTTCAAGGCGAAACTGGCTCCTGTAACAAGTGTGGGAAAACGGGTGTGGTAGGAAGAGACTTGCGAGCAGGGTGCGCAGTGTTTTACCCAGGCTGAATTGTGACCGACTATTGGTACCACCATTCTTTCCTCCCAACCGCTTGATCTCGACGTAACGGACGACGTCCGAATGCCACGGCCCGATCCCTGTATTCGCTGCTAACCCATCCATCTTGGGCACCTGGCGGGCATCCGGTGGCATTTCTTCCGCTACGTCGAACCCAACGATCTAGGAGCCCTCCAACTAGGAGCCCTCCCAGTCGTCGACGCTCATTCGCCGGACCCAATGATTTCGAGGGAGAACTGGTCACCTATGTGAGGAAATAAGGCTAGGACAACGTCTCCGGGCGCCGGAGCGGGAGGACGGCGATTATCACCGCGGTGATCATGGTGAGGACGCCGGCGTAGTAGTAGACGGCGCCGAAGCCGCCGGTGTACTCGATGATGGCGGAGGCGAGGAACGGAGATCCGATGCCGATAACGCCGTTGATTCCGAACAGCAATCCTATGGACGTTGCTTCCCGGCCCTGGCCGGCGTAGTCCAGGACCGACGCCTGGATGATCTGGTGCAGGGCGAAACTGAACAGGCCCAAGCCCGCCATTACGGGAATCAGCAACCACGTCCCGCCCACGCTGACCACCGCTAGGGACAGCAGAGCCGCCACAAAAAATCCGGGCGCCATCACCGCCTTCCGGCCGAACCTGTCCGACATCCAGCCCAGCACCGGCGCCGAGACGATTCCCATCCCGGTCATCAGCGCATAGTGGACACCGGCCTCAAGCGTGCTCATTCCCAGCGTTTCCCGCAGGTAGAACGGCGTCCAGTTGAACAGCGCGTTCAGCCCGATGCCACGCAGCAGCGCCGCCAGGATCAGGCCCATCACCACGCGATGCTTGAGCAGCCCCACCGCGTAGCCGAATCGGGTGGCCAGGTCGCCCGATTGCGTCGTCCCCTCTCCGCGCCCCAACCCCCGCAGCGACCACCACACCAGCATCGCCATAAAAATGGCCATGCCGGCGTAGATGAAGAACACGTGCCGCCACGTGAGGAACGCCGTCGTGAGCAGCGCTCCCGCCACCACCGGACCCGTGACGTTGCCCAGGTTCGACCCGAAACCGCTCATGGATATCGCGAATCCCCGCCGGTCGGGGAACCTCTGCGAGATGGCCGCAGTCGATGGCAGATGCCACAGCGAACCGGGCACCGACACGAACAGTACGATCAGCGCGACCACCACGAAATTCGGCGACCCGCCCATGGCGGCGTAGGTAACCGCGTGCCCCAGCATGCACGCCGTGAGTATCAGCCCCCAGTACGACTTCAGGGCATCGGTCAGCGGTCCCCCGCCCAGGCTGATCGCGCTCGATCCCGTCTGCCGCACCGCGAACAGGGTCGCCGTCATGAAGTTGGTCAACCCCATCGCCGCCGCGATCTCGGTGATCAGCAGCGGCAGGCCCTGGTCGAACATGTGGGACAGCCCATGTCCCACCGAAAGGCTACCCAGCACGAACGCCCGGTTGTTTTTCAGTCCGGGCGTTTCGGGAGCGGCCGGCGTCGCGGCTTGCACAGGCGGTATCCTCCAGGCAGCGGGGAAAACAATGCGGCGATTGTAACCATGAGCATGGTGACGGGCAAGTGCGGGTTGGCGTGAAACGTTTTGACGTCGATGCGTGGCCCGCTTTGGCATCCGGAGGTGGATGGCAGGCGTATCATGTGACGATCCGTTGCGTACACGGCTGGGGGTTGCGCAACGAGGTCAGCTCAAGGAGATACGACGATGACGGCAGCGCTGCGGGTGGTGAGGATCGGAATCCATGTCCTGGTGTTCGTGGTGGCGGTGGTGATCTTCTATGTCGGGCTCGGGCTCGGGATTGGCCTGACGTTGAATCCCACCCTGGGCAGTCTGCTCTGGATAGCCTCTTTCGCGACGATTGGCATCAACATTTTCTGGATGGTGCGCAGGCCGCCCTGGAGATAAAAGCGCGCCGCCGGTTTCGGTTTGACAGGGCAGGGCGATTTGGATACCGTTCGTTGCGGCAGCACCCGCTCCGGCGGCCCGGTCTGTGCCTGGATCGCAGTTCGCTCAGGGTCGAATGCCACATTGGTACGGCCCTTCAAGGAGTTCAGAAACAATGGTCTCAAGAGGATTTTTTGGTCGTCGCCGGGAGGCGCCGCCGCGTCCCATCCCGCCGGGGCAGTACCTGGAGCGCGGGTTTCCGGTGCTCACGGCCGGGCCGACGCAACGGGTCCCGCTGGACCAATGGACGTTCAGTCTCGTTGGCGTTGACGGAGAGCCGCTGGGCGAGTGGAACTGGGAGCAGTTTCGCAGCCTGCCCGAAACGGAGATCGTCACCGACATCCACTGCGTGACCAAGTGGAGCAAGCTGGACACCACGTGGAAGGGCGTGACCATCGACGACCTGCTGGCCGCCGCGGGAGTGAGTGACCCCGGGCCCTACCTGATGGCTTTCTCCTACGGCGGTTACACGACCAACCTGCCGACGTGGGATGTGATCGAGGGTCGCGGGATGGTGGCATTCGAGTTCGACGGCCAGCCCATTGCGCCGGAGCACGGGGGCCCGGCCCGCCTGGTGGTGCCACACCTGTACTTCTGGAAATCGGCCAAGTGGCTGCGGGGCATCCGGTTCCTGCCGCAGGACCAGCCGGGCTTCTGGGAGCAGTACGGGTACCACATGTACGGCGACCCGTGGAAAGAGCAGCGCTATTGGGGCGACTAGATGTCCACGGACTTTGAGCAACAGGGGGCGGGTTTCATTCCCGCCCTTTCGCAACCAACGGCGGCTTTGCCGGCCCCTTCCTCGTGGCAGACGGCCGTGGTCGAGCGGGTAACGGTTGAGACGTATCGGGCGCGGACTTTCACGCTGCGGCTGGCTGAGCCTCGGCCATTCCGCGCCGGCCAGCACTACGACGTGCGTCTCACGGCGCCGGACGGCTACCAGGCACAGCGGTCTTATTCGATTGCCTCAGCACCCTCCGACTCCCTGGACGTGATTGACCTCACGGTGGAGCTGATCCCCGACGGCGAGGTGTCGCCGTACTTCCATGAGGTGGTGCAGCCCGGCGATGAACTGGAGGTGCGCGGGCCCATCGGAGGGCCGTTCACCTGGACGCCTGAGATGGGCGGGCCGTTGCTGCTGATTGCCGGCGGGTCGGGCATCGTGCCGCTGCGATCTATCCTGGCGCACCGCGGGGACGTTGCGCCGTCCCTGCCGGCGCTGCTGCTGTACTCCGTTCGCACGCTGGAGGACGTGATCTACCGGGATTGGCTGGATACATTGCCCGAGCGCACGTCCGCGTCCAGCACGCTGTACACGCTGACCCGCCGCCAGCCCGTCGGTTGGCGCGGATACGGCAGGCGGGTCGATCCGGCCATGCTGGACGATTGCCTGTCGTCGCTTGCGGAATTGGGCGGTCATCGCCGGACCGGGCAGGCGCCGTTGTGTTACGTGTGCGGGCCCACCGGATTCGTGGAGGCGGCAGCGGATGCGCTGCTGGCGGTGGGCGTTCCGGAGGAGACAATCAAGACGGAGCGGTTCGGTCCGACCTCCTGAGACCGTCAGAATCCGGTGGCCAGGCGGGCCAGCCATTGCGCGATGGGCAAAACCGTGGACCACAGCAGGGCCGGTCTCAGCACGAAGTCGGCCGCGATCAGCGCCACAAGCAGGATGGGCGCGAACCGTTGGAACCTGCGGTGTGGTTCAGCCGCGTTAGCGGGGAGGAACACCGCCAGGACCCGGTAACCCGGCATCGGCGACAGGGGCAGGAACTGGAACACGGCGTGCAGGAGGTTGTAGATGATGAGCAGGCCCACGACATCGGAAATTCCCGACCGCAGGCCGCCCGTCATGACCAGCGCCAGGCTGTCGGGAGATGGGATGGCCCACGCCAACCAACCCGCCTTGACGGGCGCCGCCAGCAGGAACGCCACGGTCACGTTTCCCAAGGGCCCTGCCGCCGCGATGGCGATGGAGGGCCAGCGGCCCTGACGTCCGGGCTCGCCCGGCAATTGGCGTCCCCAGCCCAGCCCGGACACCGCTGCTACCGCCGTGCCCACGGCGTCCAGGTTGTGCAGGGGGTTGGCGGACAACCGGCCCTGGGCGCGGGGGGCCGGGTCGCCGAACACGGTTGCGACGATGGCCTGGAACCAGCCGCTGACCCACATCGCGACGCCGGCGGAGAGGAGGCACAACACCGCCAACCTGATGAAGGCGGGAAAGTCGTCGGGGAGCAGATTGGCGGAGGAGATCAGCATGGCGGCTGCATATTCTACGCCACCTCTCCAACACTTTTGGGCGGGTTTCGTTCCCGCCCAAAACCAATTTTGGAGGGGTTTTGATTGGCCGCGTTACTGCAACACTGCCGCCAGGTCCGGGTGCAGCGCGCTCTCCTGCTTGTCGATGCCGGTGTACTGCAAGCGCTTTACGTACTGGCGTATGTAGTCTGAGCGGAGCCGATCGACGGCGGCCTTGCCGTCGGCCATGCCGCGTATTGAACCGCCGCTGATGATGGCCAGAGCTTCCCAGAGCACAGGGTCCTTCATCTCGCCGGCCATGTCCTTTTCGATGGAGCCCAGGATCCGGCGGAGGGAGACGCCGAAGTCCACGCCCTTCACGGCGATGGTGAGCTTGAGCATCGCGAGGCCGTAGGCCATGTGCCGCGCTTTGTCCTGCAGGCACAGCGCGAAAATGCGGCGGTCGACCGGGTTGGCGGCGAAGTGGGCGCCGAACCGGTAGAGCAGCATGGTCAGCGTGCCGCGAGCGATGTACAGGGACACAGAGACCTCGGGCCAGCCGGCCCGGGTCTCGATCATCCGGCGGCTCATCATGCCCGGCGATTCCAAGCCCAGCGCTCCGCCGTTGCACAGGGCGCGCTGGCGCATGACCTCGAAGTGGCGGGCCGAGTCGAATTCCTGCGTGGCGAGGAACATCTTGGGCTCGATGTAGGCGTAGTTCATGCGGTGCAGCCACTGGCCGATGGTGTCGATCTCGGCGGTGGCGTGCTGGCCCAACTCGGTGCACAGCTGGCACCAGGCCAACTCCAACTCCTCCGGCAACTGGGGCAGTTCGTCCCACGCGATGTCCTGCATGGCGTTCCAGCGTCGCTGGATGGCTTCCTCGTAGAGCGTCGCGGCGTTGTCGGACCACAGTTCGTCCTTGCGGTTCACGGAGTAGTTGTCGAGGCGGGGGATGCCCGGCGTGGCGAAGGAGCCGCGGGGCATGCGCGTCATCTCGCGGCTTTCGTCGGGGATCTCGCCGTACACGCCGATGGCGATTGACTCAATGGTGAGTCCGTGAGGCGTCAGGGGAGCGCGTACGCCCCACTGGCGCGTGTCTTTCATCCACGGGAACCGTTCGGCGGGCGACTGTGGAGTTTCCGCTTCCGGCCGGTCGTCGGCGGCAGGCTCGACCGGTTCGCCTGTGCCGTCGCCCTCGGCGACGTTCTGTTGCACCCGTTCGGCAGCCGAGGAGCGGTAGCGTCCCGTAGGGTCGCTGTCGTCGGTGGGCGGCCGCTGGTCGTTGGCGTCGGGGTTCTGGCCGTCGTTGGATGTTGTCATGGCGTCTCACCGTAAGCAAGACGGCCCGCCGACTCTGGGACGACGGGCCATCGGCATTTCTGATCCCGATCGGTGGGTGGTTTATGCGGCGGCCTGGTAGACCTCGAGGAGGGCCGGATTCACCCGGCCGTTCTCGATGCGGTCGTCGAACCCGCAGGACTTCAACCGCTGGAAGTACTCCTTGACCTGGCGTTGGCGGATGGCCGCGAGAATCTTCTTTCCCTCGTCGGCCTTGTCGGCGCCGCCGCCCAGCAGGATCGCCAGGGAGTCGGCGGTCAGGTTGGCGCTGCGGGCGGCCGGGTTCTCGCCGCCGTTGCCGGTGGCCTGGCGGTCTTCCGCTTCGTCAAGGTAGGCGTGGATTTCCTCGCGTCGCTTGGGGGTGCACTCGTTCATGTAGCGCGCGTGGAGGACGCCGAAGGCTACGTGGCGCGCCTCGTCCTGGGCGGCGCGGCGGTAGATGGCCTTCTCGGCGTCGTTGTACGCCATGAGTTCGCCCAGCCGGAACAGGGTGAGC
The DNA here is from genome assembly GCA_022823105.1 of Dehalococcoidia bacterium. Classification (GTDB taxonomy): domain Bacteria; phylum Chloroflexota; class Dehalococcoidia; order Lucifugimonadales; family UBA3495; genus Bin87. The sequence continues at coordinate 849 of JAJDXU010000161.1, read as the reverse complement.
ACGTTGCCCTCGCCGACGATGTGCAGGCGGCTGGACATTTCGGTGAACTCGCGGGCGTTGTCGGTGCTGCCGCCGGTGACGTCGCTGACGGAGTCGATCATGCGCATGAGGCCGCCGCCGTTGGCCAAGGCCCTCTTGCGGAACACTTCCATGTGCCGCGACTCGTCCATCACCTGGGTGAGGAGGAACATGCGGACTTCGTGGTAGTCGGGGGACATCTGGGCGATGAACCGTCCCGGGACGTCGGCCGCGACGAATTCGACCTGGGCGAAGAAGGTCGCCAACTGGCACTGGGCCGCTTCGATGTCATCGGGCAATGGGCGCAACGTATCCCAGGGGATGTCGGTTGCGGAGGACCACTGGCGGGACACGGCTTCCTGGTACAGCTTGGTCAGGTTGTAGCCCCACACTTCCTTCTTGTCGCGGAAGGTGTAGGCGGAGAACTGGGGAACGCCGTGGCGAGGGATTGCGCCGCGGGTGCGCTGGGTCTGATTGGGAGATTCGTTGAGCAGTTCGGGGGTGTGCTCGGCCAGAGTCGGATCGTTGGCCAGTTCGTCGGCGGCGCCGGGAATCTGCTGCTTCAACTGCTGCAACCATGAGAGGTCGAAACCATTCTGGACCGCCTCTTCCATCTCGGCGGTGGGGCGATCCTGCAAAATTGTCATGTTCGTTCCTCCCAATCCCGGGTCCGTAAAATCTCTGGCAATGTACCCGATTGCCGTCGAATACGTCAAGGAAGCGCTTGCGGGCGACGGGGCCTTTGGATTATGCATTTGAACCGCTTACACCATCATTAGAGTGTTGCACATGCTGCGCGGATAGGCCAATCTCCGGCGCAGGGCGGGTTCC
>JAJDXU010000387.1 GCA_022823105.1 Dehalococcoidia bacterium | reverse complement strand
ATTACCTTCCGCCAGCTCATATCGAATACCTCTGGCTATATGAAGCCCGGCGAAGAGCCCGGGACGGTGTTCCACTACCAGAGCTGGGGAATGAATGTCCTTTCGCACGCCGTGGCACACCTATACGGCTATTACGACGCGCAAGCCCCAGAGAAGTCCGACGGCTGCACGCGGCTGATGCGAGAGAAACTCGCAGAGCCTCTCGGCGCGACATGGGCGTTCTCATCGGGCGCGATGGAACTGCATCCCTCGGCGCGACAGCATATTTTCGGCTATGGCACGAGTATCTCGACCACCGCGCTCGACTTGGCTCGCGCCGGGTGGCTGTGGTGCAACTATGGCCGCTGGGGGGATGTACAGCTCGTGCCGGAAGCGTGGATGCGCGATTCGACTCAGGTCGCGCCGCATATCAAGGCACACTGCGCCGAAAATGACTGGCTCTACGGGAACGGGTTCTGGAGCAACTCTGAGGGCATGATCTGGCCCGAGTTGCCGCGCGACGGCTTTCATTCGTGGGGTGCCGGCGGCCATTACACCGCCGTGTTCCCCGGCGAGGAACTGGTGATCGTGCAAAACCCAGATCCGCTCGGGGTGCGCGGTGGCGAAGGGGGCAATCCGGAACTGGTCGAACTGGTTTTCGCGGCCTGCGACTAGACGGACGCGATCGCTTAAGGATTGACGCGGACTTGCGCCCTTCAGTCCGTACCGCCAGCTCGCTCGACGCGGTCCTGACGAGACAGCGCCTGCCAGACCGCCGCCACCACAGCCCAGTAAATCGCCGCCTGCACAATACCGGAACTGGGCAAGATTTCCACGTCGTACCCCGGCACCCGCGTCACCGAATCGCCGAAGGGCCACTTCGGCCGAATGACGTAGTCCGGCTGCGGTGGACCGTTCGCTCCGTCCCCAGTAATCACCTCGACGATCCGTGCTCCCGCCCGGTGCGCGGCCCAGTAAGCTTGCGTTGGCCGCCGGTAGTAGCCGAGAAAGAAGAACAAATCCCCTGACTCCAACTCGCGCTCAAGTTCGGCCACCGACGGCGACTCCCCATCGAGCCGCGCTAAGCGACGCATGTATAGCGGATCGCCCGGCGCTCCGTGCTGATACACGGGGAAGTGGGAGATCATGCCCGCATGAATGACGCCGCCATCGTTGAGGACCTGAGCACAGACCTCACCGACACGGTCAATCGCCCCTGCCTCCTCTTCAATCAGAGCGCTCAGAATCCCTCCGATCGCGTCCAAGTAGTCCCCACCCACCTGTCCTGGAGGTATCGCCGGCACTTGGTGTGTCTGGTGGAACCGCGAGCTAACAAACCGGGCATTGCGATCTCTCGCCCCTGCCACTAGCACACTCTGATACATGGCCGGCATCCACCCGATCCGGGTCAAGGCGGCCACGATCTCACCGGTGAAGGTCCACAAGACAACCAAATTCTGTAGGGAAATCAGCGGGTAGCCCTCGCCGCCAAAGGGAGCGGTCACTGCCTCTGGCAGGGGAATCGCGCTCTCTAGGAACAGGTCAGCCCCCAACTGCGAATCCGCCCCAGCCCATGAGGCCGGCCCAATGCCGACAATCAGAGCACCCGAGGCGCGTAAATCCCGTAACAACTCCAACTCCTGGTCCGGCGGGGCTCCCGACCAGCCGAGAATCACCACGTCATTCGGCGACAGTACCGTCTCGGGCGTCCACTCCTCAGCCATCATCAGCCCGCCAGAGCGGATGAAGCCCTCTGACGTAAAGTCCGGCCGCACACTGGCCAGCAGTAGCCGTCCATCCGCTACAAGGCGTCCGACGACTTGGTCGGCGACCTCCGAGATTGCCGACAGTCGCGGTCTCAAGCCCTCAACGCCCGCCAAGAGCGCTGCGAGATAGTCCACGCAATTCACTCTGCCGCAGCCAGCTCCAAGGCCCGAAGTGCCCCGTCGGTCAGGACCCGATCCGCGTCATCGCGCAGAAAACGCCCCTGATGGCTCGCCCTCGCATCGAGAACCTCGTAGCCCCCGTAGGGCACCTCCTCACTCGTCGGCACGTAGCCGATGGAGCCGTTGGCGTACCCCACGGGCAAGGTCAAGGAAAAAGGCGACGCCTCAGCAATGGCCAGCCCCGTCTCGACGAAGATCTCCCCCGGCAGACCGATGAGGGCCACGTCGTCCAAAGCCACGACCTGCAATTCAAGGGGCAGGCCCGTAGCCACCGAGCCGCTCTGACACGCTTCGAACCGCTCCTTTGCAGCAAAGTAGCGGCGGCAGACCTGCCAGCTCCGGTGGTGCTCGCCCTTGAGTTGACGAAAGGCCGGCTCCCACTCCGCCAGTTCGCGCTCGCACTCCTCCTGCGACGGCATGGGCTGGAGGGGCAGTTCAAAGGCGTGCCGGGCACAGCGCAGTCGGCCACCCCGTCTCAGATCGGCTCGGTCCAACACCGTCTGCAGCACCGCATCACCAGCCCTGGTACCGTGGCGCGCGGCAAGGGCAAAGGAGCCGCGCGGATGGGGGTTGATATTGCCAGCACAGCCGTTGACGAACAGCGCCGTCACGCCCGACAGTTGGGCCTCGATCAACTGCATGGCATGGCCGATCCAGTCGGCTGTGAACAGGTAGTTATCGCTCACTAGGCAGGTCCCGTGGGCCGCGTGCTGATAGATCACCGCCAGCGGACCGCCGTCCTCGCGCTCAAACCACACCGCATCGACCCAAGGTGCCACCGCTCCGTCGGGGTTGACGCCGATGCGAGTCGTGCCATCCGCCTGTCGCTCCCGGCGGTTTACGCCGACCTGCAGCGGATGACGGCCCGTGCCCCAGCGCACAGGCACCGCCGAGGTGGCCGCCTGTAGAGCAGCGCCGGCCATGTAGTGGCTCACCGCGTCGATATAGGTAGCGACCTGTTCCTCCAGCGCCGAAAAGTCAGAGTACATCAGCGGACCACCGTGCGTGTGCGAGAATGCGAGGAATACGTGGGCCGCAGGTACCCCCGTCGCCGCGTGCACCAACTCGCGCACGCGAGCGATCTGCTCCGCTCTCATACCGAGCAAATCGTTGGCAATGATCACGGCCTGAGTCGAGCCGTCGTCTAGGAACAGGGCATGGGGGTTGAGGTGGTCGTGTACGCCCTCGGCCCCGTGGTCGCGGGCACCGTACCCGCCCATGGGGCAGCCGATCGGTGGAGTGATCCGGGCACCGCCAGTTCCGGCCAGCAAGTCGTTCATTATCCTCTTCTCCTGCTCTCGTGGTTAAAGGCCCCGCAGGACCTTCTCAATGGCAACGCACACGATTTTTTCCGACCGCCCCGACACAAAGGCGTCCACCGGCTCGTATCCCCCCTCGGCAAAGGAACTCGCCAAGGTTATATATCCGGTCCCCAAATCCCCGTAGCCCGCCGCGGCGACAAAGGCGTCTGGACGACTCGCCTGCGCGTGCAGTTGGTATTCGATACAGATTTCGCCCGGCAAATGGACCACCGCCACTCGGTCGTTGAGGTGCAAACAAGTGATGGGAATGGGCCGGTCCCTGCGGCGCAGATACGTCAGCATGAGTGCGGCTTTGCTATGCACTTTGGCCCCGGTGGCCGCCGAGGCGATTTGCGCCAGTAGGTTTTCCTCGTCCATATCCTCCCTCGGCGGCAACCGCACCGGCTCGACCGTCCA
>JAJDXU010000154.1 GCA_022823105.1 Dehalococcoidia bacterium | reverse complement strand
CTTACGAAATCGGCCAATCCCTATCGCGGGGAGATCCACCGCCGGAAGATGTGATAGCCGACATGCGTGAAATCGGCCGCCAAATCAGCGTCCTAGAAGACAAAGCGCGCCACCTAGACGGGCAAATACACGACGCGATGATGGCGCTGCCCAATCTGCCGGACATCAGCACGCCAGACGGCCTGGACGAGACGTGCAACCAGGTGCTGAGGCACTGGGGGGAGCCGGCCAAACTGGACTTTGAGGCCAAGCCGCACTGGGACATCGCCGAGCAGCTGGGCATCATAGACTTCCAACGGGGGGTCAAGCTTTCAGGGAGCAGGTTCTATACGCTGAACGGCTACGGGGCGCGGCTGGAACGGGCAATCATCTCGTGGATGCTGGACCTGCACAGCGGGGAGCATGGATACACGGAAGTGGCCCTGCCCATCCTGGTGCGGCGCGAGATCATGGAGGGTTCGGGGAACCTGCCGCTGTTCGCCGATAACCTGTACCACGACGAAGAGGACGATCTCTGGCTGATTCCCACGGCCGAGGTGCCGGTAACGAACCTGCACCGGGACGAGATTCTGGCGGCCGATGAATTACCGCTGTACTACGTGGCGCATACTCCCTGTTTCCGGCGCGAGAAGGCGGCGGCGGGACGGGACACGCGCGGGATCAAGCGGGTCCATCAGTTCAACAAGGTTGAGATGTACAAGTTCGTGGAGCCGGACACGTCGTTTGATGAACTGGAGAAGCTGCTGGGCAATGCTGAAACCGTTTGCCAGAAGCTGGGGTTGCCGTACCGAATTTTGCAGTTGTGCGCGGGGGACATATCATTCCCGTCGGCGAAGTCGTACGACATTGAAGTGTGGGCGGCGGGTTCGGAAGAGTGGCTGGAGGTTTCGTCGTGCTCCAACTGCACGGATTTCCAGGCGCGACGGGCCAACATACGGTACAGGCCCGGCGTGGGAGAGCGGCCGCGTTTCGTGCACACGCTGAATGGGTCGGGGCTGGCATTGCCGCGGGTGATCATCGCCATCCTGGAGAACTACCAACAGCCGGACGGGTCGGTGGTGATTCCCGAAGCGCTGCGCCCGTACACGGGCTTCGACCGCATTCCCGCTTGAGAACTCAGCGGCAACTCCCACATGATGACCGTGTTTCGTTGGGGAGTATCCCGGCGCGCCAACTCGGGCAGCATTTTCTGGTTTTTAGCGTCAGTTCCCTATTGATGCTGGCGGTGAGAGTCTATAATGGCGTCGTGATGGGCGGAGACCCCAGTTGGCATCAGGTGATTGACCTGGTAGGCGAAAAAGGCGGATCTACCATGGCGGCCTGCCTGGGACTCAGCGCCATCAGCGTCGAGGGAGTAAACATGGTTCTCGCGGAATTGTTCAAGCGAAAAAGGCGAGAAGAGAGCCTGGCTGAAGGCGAGGCGCGTGGGCTGGCTGAAGGCGAGGCGCGTGGGCTTGCCCAAGGCGAGGCGCGCGGGCTGATCGAAGGACAAACCCGCATGCACCGCCTCTGGACAGAGTGGCTCGACCGCAAAGAGGCAGCAGAATCCGCGGGTGTTCCATTTGACGACCCGCCGCCTCAACCGGAAAACCTCAACGGTAGGGAGTCGTGATGGCCGGCATCTGGCCCAACGACATACGGTGCGTTGCGCTGATCACCTTTGATGTGGACGGAATCACATCATGGCTGAACCGCAATCCTGACTTCATCAACTATCCCAGCCTGCTGTCGATGGCTGAGTACGGGCCGAGCGTGGCGACGCCGCGGATCCTGGACATGCTGGATGCCCAGGGCGTTCCGGGCAGTTTCTACATCCCGGGGTATGTGGCGGAGACGCACACGGACCTGGTGCGGGAGATTGCCGACCGCGGTCACGAGGTGGCCCATCACGGTTACATTCACGAGCCCCCGGCCACCTTGACTCCCGAACGGGAGGAGGAAGTCCTGATCAAGGGCATCGGCATCCTGGGCGACCTGACGGGAGAGGCGCCGGTGGGATACCGGTCGCCGAGTTGGGAGCTGAGCGCGGTGTCGCTGGACCTGTTGGCCAAGCACAATTTCCAATACGACAGCAGCCTGATGGGGGACGACGCGCCGTACTTCGTCGAGGGCGGGGATCCGCCGCGGCAGATGGTGGAGCTGCCGATACACTGGCTGCTGGATGACGCTCCGCACTTCGCCTATGCACCGTCGGCTAATCGGCTCGGGCCGATGCGAAACCCGGATGAGGTGTTCGATAGCTGGGCTGGGGAGTTTCGTGGTATCTACCGGTACGGCCGGTGTTTCAACCTGACCATGCACCCGCAGTACATCGGTAGGCCGGGTCGGTTGCTGATGCTGGAGCGGTTGATCGAGTACATCAAGACGTTCCCCGGCGTGGAATTCATGCGGGCCGTGGATGTGGCCGAAATGTGGGAGAAGGGAGAATAGCAATATGCCGGGAGTACATGACCGGGGCGGTTGGCCCGACGATACTCCGATTGACCTCACCGAGCACGAATACAGTGACTGGGAGCGGCGGGTTGACGCCGTGCACCAAGTGCTGGGCGCGCAGGGGGTACGCACCACCGATGAGATGCGGCGGGCGATCGAAAGTTTGTCGCTGGAGCAGTACGAGTCCCTGTCGTACTACGAAAAGTGGACCGCCGCCCTGGAGATCCTGCTGATTGAGAAGGGCATCCTTACGGCTGAGGAGATCGACGCCAAGGCGGCGCAACTACGGGAGCAGGGCTTGTGACGACCGCCACCGCTGAACCGGTTCGATTTGCTGACGGCAGCGCGGTTCGGGTGCGCACCGGATCGCCGGCGCACCATTTTCGGACGCCTGCGTACATACAGGGGCACGCCGGCGTGGTGGACGCGCTGTGCGGGGTGTATCCGAACCCGGAGTCGCTGGCGCACGGTGGCGACGGTATGCCTCGTCAGCCACTCTATCGCATCCGGATGCGTCAGATTGATCTGTGGCCCGATTATGCGGGGAACCCTGCCGACACCCTGCTGGTGGACGTGTACCAGCACTGGCTGGAAGCCGCCTGATCGGCGCAAGAAATGCGAGGTACGTGAGGAATGGAGCGACCGATAATTCAACCCGTTGGCACACCCGCCGAGGAACTGGATACGCCGGCTTTGGTGGTTGACCTGGGGGTGATGGAGCAGAACATCGCGGCGCTGCACAACGCCCTGGGCGGCTCCGACGGGGGATCGGCCCATGGTAATGTCAAAGTTCGTCCTCATGTATCCTGTCATGGCTGCCCTGAGATCGCGCAGATCCAGCTGGCGGCCGGCGGAGCCGCACGCGGGGTAGCGGTCGGTTCGCTTGGTGAAGCCGAGGCTTTTGCCGGCGACGGCGATTCACCTGCTGTTGAGGACATACTGATAGCGGGGCGCGTGGTGACCCCGGCCAAGATTCGCCGGATGATTGAGCTGGCGGGCCGGGTCACGCTGAGTCTGGCCGTGGACAACGTCCGCAACGTCGAGGTTATCGCCGAGGCGGCACAGGCCGCCGGCGTTACCCTGGGCGTGGTGGTGGACCTAGACTCCGGCTACGGGTTTGGCGGCGTGCAGCCGGGGCGCGATGCAGTTGACCTGACGCGGAAAATCACGGACGCTTCCGGTCTGTCGTTCAAGGGGATAATGACGTACGAGGGCCCGATGCCCATGACCGACCGGGATGAATTAGAGGCCGAAACCCGACGGCGCCTGCAACCGATCCTGGATACGCGGAACGATTTGGAGCAGGCCGGGATTGAGGTTGCGACGGTGAGCGCGGGCAGCACCTACACCTATGATGTGGTCTCGCAGTTGTCGGGTATTACCGAGGTGCAGGCCGGGGTGTACCCACTGATGGACGTGGAAACGCTGCGAGTCCGGGCGGAATTTGCGCCGGCGGCCAAAATCCTCGCCACGGTGATCAGCCATCCGGTGGATTACAGGGCGGTGGTGGACGCGGGCCACAAGACCACCGGACCCGATTTCGGGGTGCCCGTCCTGGAGGAAATCCCGGGCGCCGTTGCAAGCAGGTTCAGCGCGGAGCACGGAATTTTGGATCTGGATGGGCCGGCCACCGAGCAATTGATGGCCAACGACAAAGTCCACCTGGTTCCGTACAACCTGGCCCTGTGCGTCAACCAGTACGACTACGTTCGCGCGGTCAGGGACGGCAAGCTGGTCGGGTATTGGCGCGTGGCGGGCCGGGGGCAACTGGCGTAGGGCAGCCTGGCTGAGATTTTCTGGACAGCATTCACGGCAAGATTCACTCGGATATGTGGGAAGTTCGGAGGTATGTCAATGGCGCAAGCGAATGAACCCCAACGCGGCACTCCGATTGCTCAATTGGATACTCCGTGCCTGATCCTCGATATGGACGCGCTGGATCACAACATGGACGTGATCGCCGATTACTACGGAGACCGGCACAGCAAGCTGCGGGGACACAGCAAGAACCACAAGAGTCCGGCCCTGGCGCTCCGGCAGATCGAGCGCGGCGGCACGATCGGCGGGGTGTGCGCGGCCAAGGTTGCTGAGGCCGAGGTGATGGTGCAGGGCGGAGTGGCCAGCGTATTCGTCACCAGCGAGGTGGTTGCGCCAGCGAAGATCGCACGGCTGTGCGCGCTGGCAGACCAGGCCGAGATCCTGGTGGCCTGCGAAACCGAAGCGAACGCCCGCGACATTTCCGAGG
>JAJDXU010000266.1 GCA_022823105.1 Dehalococcoidia bacterium | reverse complement strand
CGCGCATTCAGCCGGCGACCGTCGCCGAGTCCAAATTTTTGAGAAAGGAACCAGAAATGAACACGACAGGAAAGCCAGTCGCCGTGGTGATCGGGGCGACATCCAAGTGGCAGGCGGACGGGAGGAACACGCACCTGGTGCACGGCGGGGACATTGACGACAGCGATCTGCCGGTGGGCGTGCGCTGGGGAGTGGGCGGCGCCATATCGCAGAAGTTCGCGCAGGAGGGGTTCTTCACGGTCCTGACGACGCGGAGCGCGGCGAATGCCGAACCGCTGAACGCCGCGATCCGCGAGCAGGGCGGCGACAGCATGATCGTGGAGCTGGACCTGTCGATACGAGAATCCATATCGGAGGCCTTCGCCCGGATCCGCGAGGAGGCCGGGGACCCGGAAGTGCTGGTGTACAACGCCGGATACATTGACGGGCGGGACCTGCCGCCGGAGATGGAACTGCTGGAGAACGTGCCGTATGAGGTGCTGGAAACGGCGCAGCACATCTCGGTGAGCGGGCCGTTCCTGGTGGCTCAGGAAGTGCTGCCGGCGATGCGCGAGAAGGGCGAGGGCACGATCCTGTTTTCCAACAACGCGGCGGGACTGCGCGGCCACAAGCGTTACACCGGGCAGTCGCTGTACTACCCGCGGGTGATGATGCGGACGCTGTCGCAGGCGCTGACGGAGGAGTATTCGGAGCACGGGGTGCACGTGGCGAACGTGGTGATCGACGGGACGATCGACTCGCCGGGGACGCGGGCGACGCCACGGGCGCAGCAGAATCCGGACCTGCTGATCAATCCGGTCAAGATAGCGGAGGCGTTCTACTACCTGTACACGCAGGACAAGTCGTGCTGGACGCACGAGCTGCAGCTGACGCCGCATCCTGTGAAGCCGAGCTTCTAGGTTCCGCCGCTCAGGGAGGGTGGGAATTCTTGCCCGTGCGGCACCGACGCTTAGGGCATGCGGTGTCGCAATGTCCGGCGAATGGGAAGCCGGCGAATGGGAAGCTTGATGTGGGCAAGAATTCCCGGATTCCGGATCACGTCCGGAATGACGAGGTTAGGGCTGGAATGACGAGGTTAGGGCTGGATTGACGAGGTTGAGGCTGGCGTGACGCCTGCGGCTCTGGGCAGACGCGCAACGAGATCAACAGAATCTAAGGAGTGATCGAATGGACGTAGGAATGATGATGATCTTTTCCAGCTACGGTTGGGAAAACGGGTCGGACGGCCAGATGTGGGAGGAGGAACTGAGGCTCGCGGAGATGGCCGCCGATTCCGGGTTTGATTGTCTCTGGTCCGCGGAGCACCACTTCAACGATTACTCCTTCGTGCCGGACAACCTGCAGTTGATGACGCACGTCGCGGCGAAGCATCCCGACATCGACGTGGGCACGGCGGCCGTGATTCTGCCGTGGCACAACCCGCTGCGAGTGGCGGAGAACGCGGCGGTGCTGGACCTGCTGAGCGGCGGCCGGCTGCGGCTGGGTTTCGGGCGCGGGCTAGCGCGGCGGGAATTCGCGACGTTCGGGATCAGCATGGACGAGTCGCGGGAGCGTTTTGACGAAGCGGCGCCGATGATCGTGGACGCGCTGAAGACGGGCGTCATCGAGGGCGATGGTCGCTTCTACAAGCAGGAACGGACGGAGATCAGGCCGAGGCCGCAGCACTCATTCGACGGTCGGATTTACGCGGTGGCCGCGAGCGACGATTCGGTGCTGTCTGCGGCGAAGCTGGGAGCGCACATCATCATGTTCGCGGACCGGCCCTGGGAGATTAGGATGCCCGGGATCGAACGGGGGCGGGCGCTGCACCGGGAGTTTCACGGCACCGAGCCGCCGGCGCTGATGATGACGGAGTTTGTGGTTTGCGGGACCGATCTGGCCCAATGTGAAGAAGAGGCGCGGCAGTACCAGGGCAAGTTCGTGGAGAGCAACTTCTACCACTACGAGTTTTTGGGAGACCACTTCGGCTCGGTGAAGGGGTACGACGCATACCAGCAGAAGGCGGAGATTGCGCGCTCGGCCGGGCTGGAGGGCGCGGTGGAAGGGTTCATGAAGGCGGCCAGCTGGGGGACGCCGGACAAGATCCTGCGTGGGCTGGAGGACAGGCGGGCGCTGCTGGGCGATTTTGAACTGAACGTGGCGTTCCGGTTTGGCGGTACCCCGATGGACGTGGCCGAGCGGGGATTGAAACTCTTCGCCAAAGAGGTCTTGCCGGTGCTGAAATCCTGGTAGCGGCGGACGCTACGCGGGTCAGTGGCGCTGGAGGTGGTCGAGGTCGTCGGTGAGGCCCTGCATGGTTTCGGGGTCCGGCTCACCTGACTGCGGGCCGTAATGGTAGCGCTGGAATCCGGAGACGATACGTTCCACGGGCGGGTCGGGGAGAGCCTGATTAGCCTCGCGGCGATGTTCCTGGGGCGTCTGCGAGTTTCGGCGGGCGAAGCCGACGGTTCGTGCGATGTCCAGCATGCGGTGGTACACCTCGCGGGGATTCATGGGAGGAGGACGGCGTCGGCGCAGGTTGGAGGCGCGGTTGATCCAGCCGGCGAGAGCGTCGGCGATGTCCTGCCCGGCGGTCTGCAGGGTGAAGGTTGTCTCGCGGGTCTCGGCCTCGGCGTATTCGTTGCCGGCGAGGCGACGGCGGCGGAACATGCGGAAAAGAACCCAGCCGGCCAATGATATGGCGGACAGGAAGGCGAGCCATTTGATGATGGTGAGGATGACGTTGGGCGGGCCGTCTCCCTCGACCTCGCGCAGGCTTTCGTGGAACTCCTCGATCTGGAGCCGGGCGAGTTCCAGGCCGCTGAGGTCTCCGCCGCCGAAGAAGCCGGCGATCCAGTTGCCGATGGCGACCAAGCCGGCAGCGAGCAAGCCGAGCATGAGCAGGATGGGGCGCAGGGTCCAGAGTCCCAGGAAGGCGACACCGCGGACGATGGCCTTGGCAACCTCGTCCAGGCCGCCGACGCCGATAGCGCCCAATACCAGGGAGATGAGCAGGACGGATACGATGCTGACCACGATGGCGGTCAACCAGCCGCGGCTGATCCTGCTGACGCCGCTGTCGATTGCGAAACGGCTGAGGGCCATGCCGCCGAGGCCGATGGCGAAGAAGGTGAACAGGATGGGCAGTCGGATGATGTCGGCGTCCATGATGGCGTCGGCGGCGACGGCGACCATGACGATGATGACGCCACGGACGAAGGCGTTTCGCACCACGTCGAGGGTGACGTCGTCGCGGGCGATGGTGGTCCCGCGCCACCACAGCAGCAGCAGCAGAGTGGCGGTGATGGTCAGGGCGGCGACGGCGTTCAGGTCGCCGGAGAACACGAGGCCGATGGGGAACCAGCCGGCGCCCATGCTGACGCCGGCCAGCACGAGAACGGACACCGCGCTGACGATCAGGCCGATGACTCCGCGAAGATTGAGCGAGAAGCGGATGTTCTGCACATACCAGGAGAGGATGAACGACCAGGCGATGGCCAGGATGGCGATGCCGAGCGGGACGCCGGCCTCGGGGAGGCGGACGGCGTTGGACAGCAGACGGCCGAGCAGATAGATGGCGAATCCTTCGAGGAACAGGGTGACGCCGGTCACGAAGGCGCCGCGGGCGAAGTTAGTCATGCCGGCCATCCCCGGTGTCGAAACTGGCCGGGCTGACACGGGCCGGGCCGACGCCGACGGTTTCGTCGTCCAGCAGATCGTCGCGCCACATTTCCTCGAGGCCGGCGAGGGATTGGCCGGCCAGGTAGAGCGGGACCTCGGGCGGGAGTTGATGAGCGGCCGGGCCGGGATCGCCATCGCCGGCGTAGAAGATGATGATCCGATGGCCGCGACGGCGAATCTGCTCGGTTTCCTGAACGACGGCGCGGGATATCAACGCGGTTACCAGAACGACGGTTGCGCCGGAGGCGAGGGACTCGGACTCGGTTCGGAGGACCGAGGAGAGTTCGGTCACCCAGAACGGGCCGGCCATGGCGAGTGATTCCAGGACAGATTCCAATTGCAGGTCGCCGGAGCCGGGAGCCACGGACATCCATTTGCTGGAGTAGGAGGCGATGGCGTTGCTGACCAGACCGAAGGTGTAGTCCTCGCGGCGGGCGTGTTCGGCAACGGAGGCGGCGACGGTGACGGCGCGCTCGAACAGGCGGCGGTTGCTGCCCTGCCAGGCGGCGTCGCCGGTGCGGGCGTTGAGGGCGATGAGCATGTATCTGGTGGCGGCGGGCTCGAAGACGCGGGACTCCAGCTTGCCGTGGCGTGCGGTGGCCTTCCAATCGATGCGTTTCAGCGGGTCGGTGGGCAGATAGTCGCGCAGGCCGACGAAACGGCTGGGGTCGTCCTGGACGAAACGGCGGCCGCGACCGGCTCCGAGGGGGCGTTCCCAGAGGTTCAGCATGCGGCGCAAGTCGACGATGCGAGGGTAAACCAGGAGGTAGTCCACATCGGAGATGTTCTGCTCGGCGGAGGTGAGTCCGAACATGTCGCCGCTGCGCAGGCGGGCGGGCCCGATGCGGTGGTAGCCACGGGCGCGGCAGCGGACCCGGTATCTCCAGGTGACCCGCTGGTAGGGCAGGAGCGAGGTGGTTATGCGGTGGTCGAGTTCGGCTTCTGCGCCGACGCCGCGGCGATAGGTGCCGCCGGTTTGCAAGCCGAGGGGGAAAGTGTCGGAGATGTCCAGCCAGATCATGGGAAGGAGCTTGTCGTTGTTGACGGTGATGTAGTAGTCGAGGACGTCGCCGATGAAGGCGCGGCGGCGTTCGAGGCGCCTGGAGTACGTGAGGCGTCGGAACGCGTAGCGAGGCCAGTGCTTGCCCGTGATCCATATCAGCAGGACCAGCACGCCGACCACGATCAGCAGGACCTGGCTGGCGAGCAGGCCGGCGATGATGGCGACAATTGCGGCGACTATCCAAAGATCGCTGATCATGGTGGCAGGATACCCGATTTATGGATGCGGGGCATCTTTATGGCGCGGTGCGGCTTCGGAGACGGAGAGCGATCCGAAGATGGAGCCGATGCAGGTGGTGTCACGCGTTGTGATATGCTGACCTGAAACTGCCAGGAGGCAAGGATCATGGCGCGAGTCCCTTATGTTGCGCGAGAGGAGCTGGATGCCGGAGGGCAGGCGATCTACGACCGGATCCGAGAGGACCGCGGGGCAGCGGAGGTAGGATTACAATTCCGGGCGCTGCTGCATAGCCCGGAGGCGGCGGGACACCTGACATCGATGGGCGCGACGCTGAGGTTCAAGTCGGCGATGCCGGAGGACCTGAAGGAGCTTGCGATCATACTGGTGGCGCGGGAGTGGGACTCGGGGATCGAGTGGACGGGCCACGCGGTGGCAGCGGCGCGGGCCGGGGTATCCGACGAGGCGATTGAAGGCATACGGACAGGACAGGCTCCGGGTTGCCTGGAAGGGGTCCAAGCGGACATAGCGCGGTTCGTGCAGCAGATGATCCGGGAGAAAGACGTGTCGGACGAGAACTTCGAGGCGGTACGGGCGGCCCTGGGAGACCGGGGCGCGGTGGACCTGACGATGACGGTGTCGTACTACACCGCGCTGGCCCTGGCGCAGATTGCCCTTCGGCCCGAGATGGGTGAGGGTCGGGTCTCGACTCTGTAGCAGGTTTATCGCCGTACGCGGACTTGGGCCGGGCGGCGAGGTGTCGGCAGCGGATGGGCAAGACTGCGATACGATATTTTGCGCCCTCGAATTGAGGGTTGGGTTGAATTGTTATGAACGCGAATGCTGAGGATAAATTGCTGGGACGGTTGGCGGGTTTACTGGAGTGGCAGGGATTGGGCACGGCGGCGCTGACGCCGAGGCCTCGCGGAGGACGGCTGCATGGCGAGGATGCGGAGGAGGTGGCATCGCTGCTGGAACAACTGGCGCGGGCCGACGTGGGGCTGGCCGCGGGCAGGAGGCCCCGCAGCCTGATTTTCGGCAACGGGTGTTTCGCGATTGGGAGGTATGCGGAGGCGCTGGCGGTGTATCAAGCGCTGGCAGGAGAGCGCCCGCAGGATTTTGCGGTGCATTTCAACCTGGGGGTGACGCATCTGCGGAGACGCCAACCGGAGGAAGCGGTGCGGTCGCTGACGAGGGCGCTGGAGTTGGACGCTTTCTCCGCACCGGCGTATTACCAGCGGGGCAATGCCATGGACGACATGGGGGATGGCGTTGCGGCGCTGGACGACTACGCGACGGCGATCGGTCTGGATCCCCATTATCTGCAGGCGCACTACAACCGGGGCATCATGCTGAACAACCTGGGGCGATACGCCGAGGCAATCGAGGCATTTGACGACGTCGTAGCGTTGCGTCCGGACATATCCAATGCCTACCTGAACCGGGGGGTTGCGCGGGACGAGACCGGGGACACGGGCGGAGCGATTGCGGACTACGACCTGGCGCTGCAATACAACCCCGACAACGCGGACGCCAGGTTCAACCGGGCGCGAATTCGGTACCGGTTGGGCCGGTACCGGGAAGCGGTGTCGGACTACACGGCGGCGATCGAGCTGCGTCCGAACGACGTTGAGGCGATAAACAATCGGGGCCTGGCTTACGACGCGCTGGGGCAGTATGACGAGGCGATTTCAGACTACGACGCCGCGCTAGGGCTGCAGCCGGATTTCGCCGAGGTGCTGAGCAACCGGGGAGCGGCGTTGGAAAGCCTGGGCGACGTTGACGCCGCGCTGGGAGATTACCTGCAGGCTCAGCAGGTGGTGCCGGGGTTCGCGGCCGCGTACTACAACGCGGCGAGGCTGTATGCCGACCAGGGGGATATTGCGCGGTGCGCCGAGCAGCTGGCGGAGGCGGTACGATTGCAGCCGGGGCTGTATGCGGAGGCGGAGTCGGACGAGACGCTGGGGTGGGTGCTGGACCTGACGCGGATGAGGGATGAGCGGCGGGAGAGATAGGATTGGTGGGATTGCAGGGCACCTGAAGGTCGTTAGTCCTCGCCGGATCGTAACGGTCCAGACTTGCCGCGCCAGTCCCACGTTCAGCCCGTCATGCCGGCTTTGAGCCGGAATCCGGTAAATCCTCGCCCTACTCACGGATGCCTGTAGGCGGGCTACCTGGATGCCGTCATCCGCCTATGGCGGACATCTACGACTTTCGCGGGTATGACGGTCGGCATCGCTGTCTGTGACCCCGAGTCTGAACAGTTTCGCCGGATCGGAGTAGATGTCTCGACAATTGGATCATAACTCCAATGAACCAACCGAAGGCCCCCAAGGCACCGATAACGCCCAGTATTCTGTCGATTGTAAATCTATCTGCCAACGACAAGACCACAACGGTAAAAAATGTCACTCCCATCCCGGTGACCACCAAGATCAAAGTCGCAGCAATGGCCTTCACCAGGTTGCGATAGAACATCCGGGATTAGTCCCGGAACTTCGATTAGTCCCGGAACTTCGGAATCAGGACGACGATAAAACCTGAGATGCCCATTGAGATAGCGGTCACGCCCATGAGTGCGATTCCGGTCATAATCATGGGATCCTGAACGAGGACATAATTGCCCAGCAGGAACACGACCAAACTAAACGAGTAAGCAACCAATGAGGTTGTGAAAATCCGGTCCCACATGGTGATCAGTCCTTTTCGATGTAGTAAAAGGATAAGATATCCAAAACTGGCTGTCAAAACCCCGAGATTGGGTTTGGCGTTTGACGGTCAGTTGCCCTAATGGGTGGGACGGTCGGGTTCTGCCTCGTCGTCCTGGGGGATGACCTGGCGAAGGATGGCGTCCTCGCTGAGACCGGCGGCTTCGGTGTGGACCTCGGGAATGTCGGCGATGAGCAGGTCGGGGTCGATGGCAGCCGGCACCGCCTCGGGTTTATGGTCGGCGTGGGTGAGGATGTTGTGGGTGATGACGACCAACGCGAGGGCGGTGAGGCCGAACATGATCTCCCAACCGCGATGTCCGATGAACTGATTGATGGCGAGCATCGCGCCGTAGCCGACGAAGATTCCGATGGATGACCGGAACACGGAACGACGGAACAGCAGGACCAAAACGATGCCGACGACGATGCCGATGAGGACGAACCAATTCAGGTAGGCGAGGGAGACGCCGACGAGGACAACCATGCCGTCGCCGCCCTTGAATCCGGTGAAGATGCTCTTCCAGTGGCCGGCGATGGCGGCGGCGCCGGCGACCAGGCCGAGGAGTTCGTGATGGCCGAACATCCAGGCGACGTACACGGCTGCTGCGCCTTTCAGCACGTCGCAGGCGAAGACCATCATTCCGCGGCGGCGACCGACGTGCCAGAAGACGTTGGCGGTGCCGGCGCGACGGCTGCCGGTGGCGAATATGTCGACGCCCTTCCACCGGGCCACCAGATAGGCGAACGGGATGCTGCCCAGCAGGTAGCCGACCAATGCGGCTGCCAGGAGGCGAGTGATCAGGGGGGCGAAGTCGACGATAACCATATAGTCAAGAACCGCAAGAATAATTCAAGAAACGTGCGAATCATCATAGCACGCGAGTGGGTTTACCGTTTATGCAGGTTCATGCGCAACGTATAGCCAATATCCGATTTGTCCCCGCCGGACCAGGTCCTCAGCGCGATCAAGGATGTCGGGAGGGAAGTCGGACCAATCGGCTGCGCCGAAGGATTTGCCCCCGCCAAAGCCATTTACCAAGGCTAGCCTGGAGCGCAAGTCGGCGAGGAGAGACAGCACCTCGCCGGACAGGTCCTCGCGATGCGACACGCTGAAACCGCCAGATTCGAGCAGGTCGGGATAGCCGCCGGCGGGCAGGGCCTCCGTGAGGCAGAGCATCATTCCGACGGAGCCGTCGAGTTCGGGCGGCAGGCTGCCGGATTCGACGGTTACGTCGGCGAGACCCAGGACGCCGCCAGGCCGGAGCAGGCGGCGGATGTCCGCGATGGCCGCGGGTTTGTCGGCGAACAGGCTGGTGGCGCACTCGACGACGACCGCGTCGAATGCGTTGGAGCGGAACGGCGGCATTTCGGCGTCGCCGCGGACGAATGCGACATCGGCGGGTATGGGTTCGTCCAACGCTCGCTGACGTGAAGCGGTTGCCGCGTCGGCGCCAAGGTCGAGGCCGGTGACGTGGCAACGGAACACGCGGGACAGGGCGGTGGCGCTGGCGCCGAGTCCGCAGGCCAGATCGAGGACACGCCAGCCGGGTTGCAGGCCCATGGCTCGGCCAAGACGGTTGGTGGCGCGGAGGCCGCCGGGGTGCAGGCTGTCGCCGAGGATGAAACGGGCGAGTTCGGACGAGTAGAGGTCGGCGCAGCAGATTTTGGCGGAGTATGTGTCGAGCATTGGGTTATTGCATGGATGTCCAGGATCGACAGGATTTGATTACCGGTTGATGAGATGGCGGCCCTGCTGCCGGGTGAGCTGTTCGCGGATTTGCTCGCGGTAGCCGACGGAGTTGTAGGAGCAGAACGGGATGGCGCGGCCGTCGGGGGTCAGGATGCCGACGCAGCATTTCATCACCTGCTTGACGTTGAAGGTCCAGGCATCGAGGAAGTCCTTGATGGCGACCTGGAAGATGTGGTCCTTGAGGTGGTTGATCTCGTAGGGGAGGTCGAGGCCGGGTCCGCAGGCGCACTCGAACTGGCCGGCGGTCTGCTCGGCGCCGGCGACTGCGGAGGCGGACCACAGGCCCTCCAAAGCAGCCTGGATGGCGGCAGAGTCGGGCGGCTTGGGCAGGGCGCGGTTGGTGATGTAATCGAGGTACTGGTCGATGTCGAGGAGGCGAGGGAGCGGCGTCACCCGGTCGCCGTCGACGAACAGGTAGGAATTGACCTGGCAGGTGGGGAAGCAGCAGGGTACGGGCACGAAATCCTCGAGCACGAAACGGCCGTCGGTCTGGTCGACGATGCCGTGGATGATGTCGGGGATGGTGACGCGGGTCATGGGGTCGAACTCGATGTGGCGGCCGACGTGGGTTACGGGCTGGAACACGGCGCCGCGGACGGCGGGGTGCTTGAGGCCGAAGTCCAGGATTGCGCCGACCTCGTCGGTGTTGACGTCGCGTTCGATGGCGGCGACGAGGACGGCGGTCATGCCGGCGTCGGCGAGGCGGTCGAGGGCGCGCATCTTGGTGTCCAGCAGGGATTCGCCGCGGATGGTGAGGTAGGTTTCCTCGCGCAGGCCGTCGAACTGGAAGTAAACGACGGGATCGAGGGCGGCCATGGTGGCGAGGAATTTGTCGTCGTGTGCAAGTCGGACGCCGTTGGTGTTGATCATCACCTGGCGAATGCCGCGGTCCCGGGCGGCCTGGATCATCTGGGGGAGTTGAGGGTGGATGGTGGGTTCGCCGCCGCTGAACTGGACGACCTCGGGGTCGCCTTCGATTTCGACGAAACGGTCGAGCATGGACTCGACCTGCTCGAGGGTGAGGTTATAGCCGATGCCGGCGTCGGCGAAGCAGATGGGGCAGTCGAGGTTGCAGGCGGTGTTGACCTCGATGAGAGCGAGGCAGATGTGCTGCTTGTGCTCGGGGCAGAGTCCGCAGTCGAGGGGGCAGCCGTTGTTGACCTCGGTGCTGAAATCCAGGGGAATGGTGCCGGGCTTGTTGAACCGGACGCTGCCGACGTACATCTCGGCGTCGGAGCTGATGATGCCCTCGAACCAACCGTGTTCAGGGCAGCGTTTTCGCATGTAGACCTTGTTATCGCGGATGATGACCTGGGCATCGATGACGGTTTTGCATTCGGGGCAGATGGACCGGGTGAGTTCGTGGAAGATGAAATCGGCGTCCTGCTTGGTATGGCGGGCGGCGGTCAATGTGGGCGCTCCTTATTCAATGTGGGCTCTGCCTATTCGGGAGGGTTGGTGAGTTGGTTGCCGTTCTGGATCGGAACGTACGTAACGTTGAATGTCTTGGCCCGGAAGGACGCGCCGATGTCAATATCGGCGCCGGCGACAATTGGAATTGCGTGACCGTTGAGGTTGCGCGGCTGATATTTTTGGAGCACGATGTCCAGGATCTCGGCCCGATCCGCTGCCAGGTCCACGTCGTCATCCCCCACTTTGAACGACGCTTCCACCACCAGGCAAAAGGGTTGATGGTCGGATTCACGACGAGCGTAAATGTAAACGTCGGCGCGGCTCAAGTTGCGGCGTTGGTCGGGCGTAATCACCCCGGTACGCACAGCCTCGCTGCCGATGCGCATGATTTCCCTTTTGGGGATCACCTCCTCCTCTCCCATGCTGAGGGCTTCGGCAAAGATTTCGGGGTTGCGTTCGCAATAGAGTTCCAAGCCCCACCCTTTGAGGGTGGAGACATCCTGGTTGGTGCGGTTTTGCGCTTGCGTAAGCCGGGCGATGGCGTCTCGTATTTCTGCCATCTCCTTGTCGTGGCGGGCGGCGCGCTCGGCGTTTTCCGCGCGCAATGCGGCGATGGCGCGGGTATTTTCTGCCTGCAGGGCGCGGATTTCGGAGAATGACATTGATTGCTGGTCATTGGCGGGATCAGTCGGCGTGGTCATAAAGATTGCAGCTCCAGCGGAATCAATCTCATGGTATCAGACTCGTCCCAATGCTATCGCACCAAGTCTTCGCTGCATTATGGCCACTGCTTCGGGGTTGTTGTCGATGAGGGTGAAGTCGCGGCCCTCGTTGTGGCCGGCTTCGCCGAGGGTTCCGCTGCCGGCGAAAAAGTCGAGGAGTCGGTCGCCGGGGTTGGAATGGACGCGGACGATGCGACTGATGATGTGCAGGGGTTTCTGGGTGGAGTAGCCGGTTTTTTCCTTGCCGGTTACGATGGTGCGCCACCACACGTCGGTGGGGGTCTTGCCGCGGGCGGCCTTTTCGGGGCCGACGAGGCCGGGAGCCATGTAGGGGATGCGGTCGATGGCGTCGTAGTTGAAGGTGTAGTTTTTGGGGTCCCTGGCGTACCAGAGGATGTTGTCGTGCTTGGCGGGCCAGCGGTTTTTGGGACGGCCGCCGTAGTCGTAGGCCCAGATGATCTCGTTGATGAATGAATCGCGGCCGAAGATCTGGTCGAGCATGACCTTGCAGTAGTGGACTTCGCGGTAGTCGATGTGGAAGAAGAGGCTGCCGCGGTCATCGAGGAGGCGGTAGGCCTCGACCATGCGGGGGCGGAGGAATTCGATGTAGTCGTCGAATTGGTCGGCGTATTGGCTATTGCCGACGACCTCGGTGCGGTAGCGGCGGCCCTGGAACCCGGTGCGATCGCCGTCCGCGTCGGGAGTGACCCTGATGCGGGTGCGGGACTGGGCCTTGCCGGTATTGAAGGGCGGATCGACGTAGATCAGCTGGAATGCGCCGTCGGGCAGGGTTGGTAAGACATCGAGATTATCGCCGAGTATAATTTCGCCCATTGCTCGCCTCCGACCGGGGCGGCATTATGGCGCGTGCGAATATCGAGCGTCAAACCATCGGCCTCGGGTCATACGGATCGGGGCCAATGGCGCCAATGCCGGTCGGGAGATTACCGGATTCCTGCTTCCGCAGGAGTGACGGGTGCTTGAATGGATAGATGCTCGAAGAGAAGAGTGTGACAGGTAACGAGAGCGACGAGAGACGAGGGTGAACAGGATGGCACAGGACAATCACGCTGAGGGACCGTTGGCCGGCGTCAAGGTGCTGGATTTGACGCAGATCATGGCGGGGCCGATGTGCACAATGCTGCTGGCGGACATGGGCGCGAACGTGATCAAGATCGAGCGGCCCGGGGGTGGCGACGACACGCGGCGGATGGGGTCGAGATACTCGGAGCGGTTCGCGGCGGGGTTCCTGGCGCTGAACCGGAACAAGCGGAGCATCGCGCTGGATCTGCGGGGCGACGAGGGCAAGGCTGTTTTCAAGCGGATGGCGGAGACGGCGGACATCGTGGTGGAGAATTTCCGGCCGGGGGTCATGGACCGGTTGGGTTTGGGTTACGAAACGCTGGCCGCGATCAACCCCAGGCTGGTGTACGCGAGCATATCGGGGTTCGGCGGCACCGGGCCGTATCGCAACCGGGGCGGGTTTGACCTGGTGGCGCAGGGAATGAGCGGGCTGATGTCGATTACGGGGTTTCCCGGTGGGCCGCCGGCGAAAGTTGGAGTGCCGATCACTGACATTGGGGCCGGGAGTTTCACGGCGTTCGGGATCCTGGCGGCGTACATCCACGCGCAGCGGTCGGGGCAGGGCCAGCAGGTGGACGGGTCGCTGATGGAGGCGGGCATCGCTTACACGGTGTGGGAGTCGTCGGAGTATTTTGCGACGGGCGAGATACCGGGGCCGCTGGGGTCGGCGCACCGGGTGAACGCGCCGTACCAGGCGCTGCGGACCAGCGACGGTTACATTAACATCGGCGCGGCGTCGCAGCCGACGTGGGAGCAGTTCTGCCGGGCGATCGGGCGTGAGGAGTTGATCGAGGACCCGCGCTACAAGGATGGGAACGATCGAAAAGCGCGCGAGGAGGAACTGGCCGAGTTGCTCGAAGGGATCATGGGTGAACACACCACGGAACACTGGATGGAGCAGTTGGAAGCGGCGGGCGTGGTGGCGGGCCCCATCTACGACATGGAGCAGGTGTACTCGGACGAGCAGGTGCTGGCGCGGGAGATGATGGTGGAGATAGAGGATGACGAACTGGGGAAGGTCAAAAATATCGGGGTGCCGGTGAAGTTATCGGCTACGCCGGGTCGGATACGGCACCGGGGGCCGGCGTTGGGCGAGCACAGCAGAGAGGTGCTGCTGGAGTACGGGTATACGGAGGCGGAGGTGGAGGAGTTGCTGGCGGCGGGGGTGGTTGAATCAGTCTAATCCACCCGAGCAATCGCGCGAAATCTATCAGGTGACAAATCGCATGCTCTTCTCCCGATTAGGCGAATTATTGCTGAATCTGTTTTTCGCCCTCCTGTCAAGCATCATCACTTCAGTGATCTTGCTTGGCGCCTTGCTGGTCGGACTTGCCAGCATGGCATCATTTTTGGAACTCACAATACAATTTCCTACGGAGGCGGCTCAGGTTAGTCCTGTAATCCAATTGGCGGCAGTCGCAGTGCTCCTTGCATCGTTGCTTGCTACTGCACCTCTAATCGGATGGTGGTACAATTTTTTGTCGAGGATGTTCCACGTGGATACGCCAATTGAGGAGGCACCACGGTGAAGGTGAAAGACCAAAAACGCCACAAATTGATAATTTTGACGATTTCGTACGCGGTGGCTATCCCGAT
>JAJDXU010000200.1 GCA_022823105.1 Dehalococcoidia bacterium | reverse complement strand
ATTGGCTCGGCTGTCACGGGCACGGGTGGTGGGTTGGGAATTGGGGCGCTGGGTAATATGGTACGAATGGGGTGGGGGTTAGAGCAAGGCGGAAGTGTCGCCGGGGCCGGGGGTGTCTGAACGGAGGATTTTGGGGGACCATGGGCGGCGATGGCAGCTCTTTTGGCCATAAAAGGCAGGTTAATCACAAAAAGTTGGGGGTTTTGGCACGGATATTTCTGTCTGCGCCACTTGAATTGAGGCGGCGGGGGCGTTTGCTGTGACAGGTTGCGGAAAGCGGTCGCGCGTGAGGGGAACCGTCATGTTGACAAAGACTCCGGACAATAGACAGAATTGCGGCGACCGGCCAGAAGCGCTGGGCGGCATTGTTAAGTGGTTTCCCCGGGAGGTGCAGCATGGTGGATTTGACCGACGCAGATGTGCTGGCGATGGCCAAGGCCTCGAGCATCGAAATACCGAGCGATTTAATCACCGAGGTGCGAGAATCGTTGAACGGGCTGCTGGAAGCCCTGGCGGCGATTGAGGAGCCCGACGTAGCGGACGTTCAACCGCTGCCGATCATAGTGTCACAGACAGCGCGGAAGCGGGAGGCGTAACGATGCCGGAAAATGACCTTTGCTACCTGTCAGCGACGGAGTTGGGCGAGAAGATTGCCGCAGGAGAGATCTCGTCCGTGCAGGCCACCGAAGCGTATCTGGAACGCATCGAGCGGCTGGATGGGAATTACGCTTCGTACATCACCGTGACAGCAGAGCGGGCGCGTGAGGACGCGCGCCGAGCCGACGCCGAGATAGCGTCCGGCGGCCGTCGCGGGCCTCTCCACGGGGTGCCGGTCGCCGTGAAGGACCAGTTCGACACGGCGGGGATACTGACCACCAATGGCTCAACAATCCTGGGGGAAAACATTCCCGACGAAGACGCGACCATCATGACGCGCCTGAGGGAAGCGGGCACGGTGCTGCTGGGCAAGCTCAACATGAGCGAGTACGCCAGCGGCGACGCGTTCCGGCACCCGTACGGAAGGCCGCGCAACCCGTGGGATACCAGGCGAAACCCCGGGACCTCCAGCAGCGGGTCGGGCGCGGCGACGGCGGCGTTCCTCTGCGCGACATCACTGGGCGAGGACACGGGGGGCAGTATCAGGGGGCCCGCGGCGTTCTGCGGGCTGGTCGGCATTCGGCCGACGCTCGGTTTGGTGAGCCGCCACGGGGTTTTCGGCGCCAGTTGGTCCATGGACACGGCGGGCCCCATATCGCGTACGGTCATTGACTGCGCCAATACGCTGGAAGCCATAGCCGGACACGATCCCAAGGACCCGCAATCCTGGGATGTTCCGGTGCCAAACTATGCGGCGGCCCTGGACGGCAACGTGCGAGGGCTCAAAGTCGGCGTCATCACAGAGCGGGTGCACACCGACGCCAACGATCCGGAAGTTCGGGACGCCGTGATCGCAGCCACGGAGGTACTCGGGGGACTGGGAGCAGAGGTGCGCGAGGTCTCCATCCCATTGATAGTGAACTCGTCGGAGATTTCGTACGGGATCATCAGCAGCGATGCCGCGATGCTGAACTGGGACATCATCTCCACGGAACGGCTGCGGGAGCTCGACCACAACAACCAGGTGCGTCTGCTGATGGGCAGCGTCTTACCGGCGACAGCGTACCAGAAGTCCATGCGATTGCGTGAAGTTCTCCGCCGTCAGATCCTCGCGGCCCTGGACGAGGTGGATGCGCTGGTCATGCCGGCGTCCTCGGTTCCCTCGACGCTGATCCCGGAGTCCACGGGCCTGGGCACCAAGGCGGACGTGATCGCTGGATTCAAAGGGCGCCGGGGCTTCACGGCTCCATTCAACCTGGCGAACCTGCCGGCCCTGTCGATCAACTGCGGTTTCACGGCATCGGGTCTGCCCATCGGCTTGCAGATTGCGGGACGCGCCTTTGACGAAACGACGCTGTTCCGGCTGGCATACGCCTACGAACAGGCCACGGACTGGGGCCAGCGGAGGCCGCCGGGAGTGTGAACAGGAGTTGCATCATCATGCCCAACCCCACCGAACTCACCGCCGCGCAAGCGGCCCGCGCCATCGCCGAACGCCGCCTTACGGCGGTCGAGCTGGCGGAGGCGTGCCTCAACCGGATCGATGCGCTGGACGACCGCCTGAAAGCCTGGGTTTACGTCGACCGGGACACCGTCCTGGAGGATGCAAAATCGGCGGACGAAGCGGTATCTGCCAACCGCACCCTGGGGCCGTTGCACGGGGTTCCCATTGGCGTCAAGGACATCTACTACACCGCCGGCATTCCCACGAAGGCCGGCAGCGAAGTGTACAAGGATTTTGTTCCGGAATATGACGCCGCATCGTTGACGTTGTTGAAGCGAGCAGGGGCGTTGATGCTGGGTAAGGCGGTAACCACCGAGTTTGCCTGCCTGGACCCATCTCCAACGTTCAACCCGTGGAACGCGGCTCACACTCCGGGCGGGAGCAGCAGCGGATCCGCGGTGGCGGTGGCAGCCCGGATGTGTCCGGCCGCGCTGGGCTCGCAGACGGTCGGGTCGGTGCTGAGGCCGGCTGCATACAACGGAGTGGTCGGGTTCAAGCCCACGTTCGGGCGCGTGAGCCGGCGCGGCGTGGTGCCGGTCAGCTGGAACCTGGACACGGTGGGCTGGCTGGTCCGAACCGTGGAGGATGCGGCGCTGCTACTGCAGGTCACGGCGGGCCCGGACGCCCACGATCCGGTGTCTTCACGCGAGCCGGTGGGGGACTACCTTTCGGCGATTCAACAGCCGCCGGCGCCGCGCATCGGGCTGCTCCGCCGGTACTTCTACGAGAAGGCGGACACCGAGACCAGGCGCCATTTCGACGGAACGGCGGAACTCCTGGCGCAGGCTGGGGCGGAGATCGAAGAACTGCCCATGCCGGACAGCATTGACGTGGCGTTTGAAGACCAGATGCTGATCATGTCGGTGGAGGCGGCGGCGTTTCATGAGCCGATGTACCGCGAGCAGGCCGAGGACTATCAGCCCAAGCTGCGCGCGATGCTGGCCGCAGGCTTGCAGGTGGACGGGATCACGTACACCCGCGCGCTGGAGCGGCGGCGGCAATTCATCGACGACATGCAGCAGTTGGCGGAACGATGCGACGCTCTGTTGACGCCGGCCACGCCGGAGCCATCCCAGGCGGACCGGACCAACACCGGAAATCCGGCGTTCCAGGGACCGTGGACATCGTGCGGATTGCCGGCGATCGCGCTTCCGTCCGGCCTGGCGGATTCAGGATTGCCCCTGGGAATTCAATTGGTCGCGTCGCCCTTTGACGAATCAAGACTGCTGTCGGCGGCCAAGTGGTGCGAGCAAGTGATTGACGTGGATTTGAAACCGCCGCTGTGAGTCCGTTCGGATTTTCGGGACACTGGCGCGTCGCCCGGCCGGCGTCGGGCGACGTGTTTCGTACCGCGTCACAAGTCGAACACGCCCACCCGCCAGTAGGCCCGCCGCCCGTTGGCGTCAAGCGTGTGGCACTGCCGGGGACATTTGGTGTAGGATGACGCATCCGATTTGGCACTCAGGAGTTAGAGCACCATGGCTACCACCCGTCCTCGCCGGCTGGCCCGGCAGGTTTCCATAGTGGGCGCAGGGTTGTCCCAGTTCGGCGCATACGCCGATAAATCGAGCCGCGACCTGTTCGTTGAAGCGTTCCAGGACCTGCAGGAAAACATCGACACCGGCATCTCAGCCTCGGATATAGAGGCTGGCTATTTGGGCAACTATTCCGCCGATCTGTTCGAGCACCAGGGGCACACCGCCCCCATCATGGCCGATTGGCTGGGCATGACGCCCACGCCGATCACTCGAATCGAAAACGCGTGCGCCAGCAGCGGCTCCGCGCTGCGCGAGGGCGTGATGGCAATCGCCAGCGGGATGTACGACGTGGTGCTGGTGGGCGGCGTGGAAAAGATGACCTCGCTTCCCACGGAGGGCGTGACGGACGTGTTGGCGTCCGCCGCCGACGGCCTGTATGAAGTGCCCGCGGGCCTCACCTTCCCGGGGATCTTCGGAGCGATCGCCAAGGCGCACATGGATCGTTACGAAACCAACCTGGACCACCTTCTCAAAGTGGGCATAAAAAACCACGAGAATGGGAAGCTGAACCCCAAGGCCCAGTTCCAGGTCACCGTTCGGGACATGATGGAACGGCGCAAGGCCCGCTCGGAACAGCGCGGCGAGCCCGTTCCCGACTGGAACGACGAGCTGGATTTCCTGAACGACGCGCGCGCCAATCCCTGGATCGCGTGGCCACTGCGCCTCTATGACTGCGCTCCCATCACGGACGGCGCGTCTTGTGTACTGCTGGTTGCCAGTGAAATCGCCGACCAGTTCACCGACAAACCGATACGCATTGCGGGTATCGGCCAAGCTACCGGGCGACCGCTGCACGACGCAGAGGAGTTGACGTCCCTGTCGGCGGCCAGGATCGCGTCGGCGCAGGCGTACGAGATGGCAGGAATCGGGCCGGACCGGATCGGTGTCGCCGAGGTCCACGACTGCTTCACCATCGCTGAGATCGTGGCCAGCGAGGACCTGGGATTCTTCGCGCCGGGCGAGGGTCCGCATGCGGTGGATGAGGGCCGCACGGCCAGGACAGGAGACCGGCCCATCAACACGAGCGGGGGCCTAAAAGCCAAGGGGCACCCGGTGGGGGCCAGCGGAGTGGCGCAGGTCATCGAGGTGTACAAGCAATTGCGCGGCGAGGCCGGGGAACGCCAGTTGGACAACCCAAACCTGGAGTTTGGGCTCACCCACAACGTGGGCGGGACCGGCGGCACCTGCGTCGTCAATGTATTGCAGCGGGGTTAGGAGGGCGTTTCGTGAGTACCGATGCAGCGGCCCGCCCGTTCAACGCGGCCTCGTTTTACGAATTCCTGAAAGAGGGAAAATTCATGGGCGTGCGGTGCCGGGAGAACGGCAACGTGTACGCGGAGGCGCGCCCGATAGACCCGGTGAGCCACAGCAGGGACATGGAATGGCATGAGCTGAGCGGCCGGGCCACGCTGAGCACGTTCACGTGCATTTCGGTCGCCCCGGCGTCGTTGGAGGCCAAGGGGTACGGTCGGAATAACCCCTATTGCACCGGCATCGTGACGTTGGAGGAGGGCCCCAGGATTTCGGCTCGCATCGTCGGGGTGGACGCGAGCAACCCTCAAAACATCCGAACCGGCATGGCTTTGGAGCTTGACCTGAGTGAGGTCGATCCCGACGAACCCGGGTTGGTATTCCGTCCGGCGTAGATGCAGTAAACGGCCAAGGGAAACGGGCGGGAATTGATACCCGCCCGTTTCGCTTCACACCCTGGCGCCATCGCAGGTCGCGACGGTTTAGCTACAGGGCCCGCCAAAACGGGTGGGGACGCAAAGCCTGAAACCGAACCGCTATGCCTTGCCCGTCCGCTTGCACACGTGGCACGCGGTGTCGTACCAGGCGTAGGACGTGTTCGACGACTGGTGCAGGTCGAACAGGCCAACGTCGCGGTATTTCCGGCACACGAAGCATAGCTGCGTGTGATCAGGATCCAACTGGGGCGGCAGGCCTTTCTCCGCGTTGATGAAGACCTTGCGGACCTGCAACCTGGAAAACGGCAGGTGCTGGAGCACGCGCTCCTGGAGCATCAACTTAAAGGCGTCGCCCCCGGACATGGGACGGTAGAGCAGGAGTTGCTCGTCGTCCGGTTGCCGCTCGTACACGTACTCGATG